>PKYX01000476.1:0-15861 GCA_003132825.1 Acidobacteriaceae bacterium | reverse complement strand
GATTTCCTCGGAACCAAGAATCCCGTCGAACACAGTCCGCGTGATCTGGTTCCGGCGATGCGTCAAACTGTGGGTTCTCTTTTCTGGTCGCTCGAGAACAACGTTCCGCTTTGGAGCGCAATCCATGAGTCGCAGACTGTTTCCACGCAGGGTTGCGAGCAAGAAGTCACACTGGAGCCGGTTCGCATCAATCGCAAGCGCTTATATGACATGTTTCGTTCCGGCATCTCTGAACTAGAGCCTGTCCTGAATTCCATCCTCTCCGCCGCGACCCTCTCGGAGTTGCAGCGAGCCGCGATGTCCTCGGAGGACGTTTTTCGGTATCCCGCGGAACTGTGGGTCAAGACCGTCTATGAATTCGCGGCTTCGTATCACCAATCCGTCATCAGCCGGGATCACGTCATTCAGGCGTTGGTCCCCCTGTATCGCGGCCGGACGTTCACCTTTCTGATGGAGAACCGCGACGCTTCTGCAGAGCAAGTTGAAAATAACGTCGAACTCTTGTGCCTGGAATTTGAACGATCGAAACCGTACTTGCTCGAACTTTGGAACGGTAAAAAGTGAGGTAGCCATGCGGGAAATGATCATGAGCGAGTTGACTCAGGCCTACCACGAATTCACCCGGGAGTTGGCGCACCTTCTGCCTCGACTGATCGAGATGCTGATCATCGTTCTCCTGGGATGGCTGATCGCCTACGTGTTGAAAAAGATTGTGCGGGGCATCATGCGACTGGCGAGATTTGAGAAACTATCCGACCATGCGGGCGCCAGTCAGTTGTTGAATAAAGTCGCCCTTCCGTCCTCGACGGAACTACTGAGCCGGCTCGTTTTCTGGGTGGCGTGGCTCGGATTCATCTTGCTGGGCGTCAGCGTGCTTGGCATCGTCGAGCTGCAAGAAGAAATCTCACGATTCTTCATTTTTCTGCCCCACTTGTTCGTGGCGCTGTGCATCGTTTTCTTTGGCTTGATGGCGGCGAGCTTTTTCTCGCGCGCGGCCTTGCTCGCCGGAGTCAATGCGAACCTGCCATCGGCCCGGCTCCTGAGCCTTTCCATACGGACCATCATCATTATTTTCGTGGTATCGATGGCTTTCGAAGAGCTGGGGCTGGCTGATCAAACGATGCTGGTCGCCTTCGGCATCGCGTTCGGGGCCCTCATGCTTGGGCTGGCGTTGGCATTCGGCATCGGCGGTCAGGACTTAGCGCGGCAATTCTTGGAAAGACGGATGGTTCACAAGAAAAAAGAGGAAAGGGAGGACGAACTCTCACCGCTCTAGCGGTCGCCGTGCCGGAAAGCAGGAAAAAGCCGTGGCCGGGCACGGCTTCAGTCCCGCGCCTAAGGCGCCTCGTGAATTGGTGGAATTCCCGGCGCTGAGTCAGCGGTCGTAGATTCGAGTCAGCGCATGCAAGCGATCCCGGATTTCTTCGGTCAGCGCCCCGCGTGAGTAACGCCACGTCCAATTTCCTTTGATCGTGCCCGGCAGATTCATCCGAGCTTCACTGCCGAGTCCCAGAACATCCTGCAAGGGAACAACCGCAATAGATGCCACCGACGCAAACAGCGCGCGAATGAATACCCAGTTGATTGCCTCATTCTCAAAGCCGAGATACGCTCGGGTGAAGGCGCGCTCCTTTCGAACTTCTTCGGCGGTTCGAGTGCTGTCGCCGACGCCGGAACTGGTCCACCACCCCACCGTCGTGTCATTGTCGTGGCCGCCGGTATAGGCTGCCAGCTCACGAGCATAGTTGTGCGGCCGGAACGACGGTCCTTGCGGATCGTAACCGAATGCAAACTGCAGCAGACTCATGCCCGGAAAGCCAAATTCCTTACGCAGCGCTTCCACTTCTGGAGTCACAACACCCAGATTCTCCGCGACCACCGGCAGCTCTCCCAGCGCAGTCTGCAGAGCACGAAAGAGACTGGCGCCGGGGGCCTTCACCCATCTTCCGTGGGCCGCAGTCGGTGCGTTCGCGGGGATCTCCCAATACGCTTCGAATCCTCGGAAATGATCGAGGCGCACCACGTCGAACAGATCGAGCGCTGCCCGAAACCGGTCGATCCACCAGCCGTAACCAAGGTCCGCCATCACTTCCCAGCGATAGATCGGGTTTCCCCACAGCTGGCCCGTCGCGCTGAAATAGTCGGGCGGAACACCGGCAACGACGGCCGGGTTACCTTGCACGTCAAGTTGAAACAAATCCGAGTGCGCCCAGACATCGGCACTGTCATGCGCCACATAGATGGGAATATCGCCCATGATACGAATCCCCCGCTCGTGGCAATAGGTCTTCAGCTTGTGCCATTGCTGAAAGAACTCGAATTGCCAATACTTGAATATCTCCAACTCGCGCGCCAGTCTCGCTGCCCATTCTTTGAGTGCCACAGGCTGCCGCTGACGAATCCCGCGCTCCCAGCGCGTCCAGACCTCCCCGTTGTGCACTTCTTTGCACGCCATGAACAGGGCGTAATCATCCAGCCAAGACGCGTTATCCCGGCAGAACGCGTCCAGAGCCAGGCGTTCTGCAGGCGACGCCTGCTGGAAGAATTTCTCGGCAGCCCGACGAAGAACCGCCAGGCGGAACGTGATCACCGGACCGTAACCAACTTGATCCTGGGGAAGAGCTGAGGCGCCGGCTAGATCGGCGGTGCTCAGAAGACCGCGCGCCCGGAGTGCCTCCAGATCGACGCACAACGGATTGCCGGCAAACGCAGAAAAGCCCTGGTAGGGTGAATCACCATACCCGGTGGGGGACAAGGGCAGGACCTGCCAGAGCTTTTGCCCCGCGCCCGCCAGAAAGTCGGCAAATTCATACGCAGATTGTCCTAGGTCCCCGATGCCGTAAGGACCGGGTAACGACGTGATGTGCAACAAAACGCCACTGCAGCGGGAAAATTCCACGGAACTAACAGTAAGCCATTGGGGCTCTCGGGTGCAAAACGTTGCCGAGCACGAAGGTCGCCCCGCCCGCCCTTTGATTTCCCCAGGCTTCCTGGATGGACCGTGCAGCCTTTGTGATTTACCCTGAGAACATGCATTGTCACTCCACCCCTGCCGGAGATCAGGCGTTGATCCAGATCGTCGACTCGGCTCTCGCGGATTCGACGCGTCGAAGCGGTAAATGGCTGGTCTGCCGCCCGGGATGCTCGCAGTGTTGCGTCGGAGTGTTCGCCATCAATCAGTTGGACGCTCTGCGCTTGCGTAATGGCCTCGTGGAACTCGAACTGCAGGCTCCAGAGCGCGCCGCCCGGGTGCGGCAGCGCGCGCGCGAGGCGGTCGCACGGCTGTCCCCGGAGTTGCCGGGCGATCCGGCTACCGGCTTGCTCGATGAATCGCAGGAAGCCGCGCAACGTTGGGATGATTTTGCCAACGACGAGCCTTGTCCCGCTCTGGACCCTGCAACCGGAACCTGCGAACTCTACCGATCCCGCCCCGTCACCTGCCGTGTTTTTGGACCGCCGGTCACATCGGAAGGTGAGTTGGGCGTTTGCGAGTTGTGCTATGAAGGCGCATCGGAGGAAGAGATCGCCGCCTGCGAAATGCATCCGGATCCGGCCAACCTCGAAGCAGATCTGTTGAAACAGCTGGCGAATGCCAGCGGCGCCCACGGTGAAACCATCATTGCCTTTGCGCTGGTGCGCTGAGTGGTGGAACGATGAAAACCGCTGTATCTGCCAAATGCGCCGCAGGCTGTGCGTCACTTCGATGCTGCACCGCTTTGGAATAGACTGGCCACGACTGCCACGACTACGCGTAGTCCATCAGCCTCATGAAACCAAAATGCATATGCGACTAAACGGAGCGTGCCGGTGCACCGAATTTCAGCGTCGCCCATCCAATGCGACGAGACGCCGAGGACACTAGATACTAGAAGAGAGAGGACATGGGGGTGTTCAGGAATTCAGTGCGAACCTTCTCACGAGAATCATAGCGGTCGATTTGCAGAATCATGCCCTGAGGCCCAGCTATCCGCTTGAGCCGTCCGGATTGATCAGGTCGGGCACGGTCCAACCATCGAGGTCGTATTCCGACATGCATTGCTCGGCAAAGCCTTTGTATTTGGCGGACTGGCCCATCTTCTCGGCCACCATCAAGACTTCAATGCGAATGTTTTCGTGGTTGCCAAAGTAATTTCGCTCGTAAAGTTCATGCCTTCCGGCAAACTCCGTGCCCATTGCATCCCACAGCAGTTTCATGAGTTTGACGCGCTCGACCGCGGAGTAACCGTTCGAGCCGCGCACGAATTGATCGAGATACTTGCGAATTTCGGGAACTTTGAAATCCTTGGCGTGAGACGGGAGATAGATCAACGCGCTAGCCATCACGTTTTCTACGATCTCCCGAATTCGCGGATAGGCCAAATTGGCAGCAACGCGATACGCCATGCCGTAGTCGAGGTTGGGCAGCACGTAGCCCGGCGTCCAAGGAGTTGGTGTCCGCGCCATCGCGTCGGAAAGGCCCCAAAATAGATTACGCCACGCCAACACTTCGCCGACCTGCGCCTGTACGCCGCGGAAATCCTTCGCGCCGGTAGCTTCGATCCCTTTGAGCAGCAGTCCGGCGATGAAATCGAACTTAACCGCCAACCGGGTGCAACCTTGGAACATGAATCGCGGCAGGAAGCCAGTGCGCGGAAAAAGCTTATTTACCTTGTCAACGTCTCCGTAGCAAAAGACGTTTTCCCAGGGAACAAGAACCTTGTCGAAAACGATGATTGAATCGTTCTCGTCGACCCGGCTGGAGAGTGGATAGTCGAACGGACTGCCCGTCGCTTCCGCGGCCATCTCGTAGGAAGGCCGGCAGAACAGCTTCAGGCCTGGAGTATCCGTGGGGACGATGCAAACAAAGGCAAAGTCTTTGTCCTTGACCGGCAAGGCGCCGTTATTGGCGATCAGACTGTCATGCGTGAGAGTACAGGTGGTCGCGACGACTTTGGCGCCGCTCACGATCAAACCGCCGCTCGTTTCCTTCTCCACATGCATGTAGACGTCGCGCACTTCCGCCAGTTCTTTGCTGCGATCGACTGGCGGATTGACGACGGCATGATTGACAAAGGTAACCTCTTCCTGTGCTTTCTTGTACCAGCGGCGGGCGTTGTCCTGGAAAGGCTCATAGAAGTCGGGGTCGGCTCCGAGAGTACCCAGAAATGCGGCTTTGTAGTCGGGGCTGCGTCCCATCCNNAGCCGTAGGTTATGCGAGCCCATTCTGCGATCGCATCGCGTGTGCCTACCAACTCTTCTACGTTGCGTGGAGGCTTATAGAACCTGTGGGTGTAGCCGCCACTGCCGGTGTCAGTTTCTGTGCAGAGAATACTTTTGTGCTTCTCGTCATGCAGTGCGTCGTAGAGGCGCGCCAACATGCGAACCGTGTTGCGGAAGGCGGGGTGGGTGGTGACGTCCTTTACCCGCTCGCCATAGATCCAGATCTCGCGGCCATNNGCCCAGTGAAGGGTCGAGTACGCGTTACGGAGTTCACCTCAGTGACCACGGTTCTCTCCACTCTTGACTGTGGCAGGCCTTCTCGAGCTGCGGGTTCGTCCTTCGTGATTTCTTTTTGTGACACGATGTATGGTTTCCGCGTTCCCGACGGACGGTAACGTCCCATGAACTAGGGAAGCTCAAGTCTATGTCGGCCGGAGGGCCGAGCCAATGTGACTTTCGTCACGACAGGAACGGATCGTTTTGCCGCTCTCCGCCGTTGCGGCCCGCTGAAGACGCTCCAGCGCAGAACGTCTAGGTTTTCCCCGGTTTATGCACCACGGTAATTTGACCGTATCGGGCCCTGTCCTCATGCTGAAAGTAGCGGTGGAAAGCAGCGGGCGAATTGTGAGACGAGGATGGGACGACACAGGCAGGGTGAGATTCCCGGCTAGTCCCGGTTCACTTGTCGGTGATTCATCACGAGGCGCGATCGAGACCTCCGGCCCGGCCTTTCCGCGGAAATCAGATGCGGCGATTGAGTGACGAACCATCCACGTCCGAGGAGATCACCTCTCGGACAATTGCGGAGCCACCCCGCAACACCTTGCGCTCGCGCGCCAGGGTGGAACTGCCTCCGGTCGACAACACCTCCAAAAGCAAGCACGAGAGTCCTGGCAAACTTGCCCCCCCATGGTCACGCGCTTTCGAGATTCTCCGCTGGCGCGGACCCTGGCGGTTCTTACTTCTCAGCCTGCGAGAACTGTTGAAACCTTTGGTCTATTGGCACGTGTACTACATCATCCAGAACGATATGCAGCCAGCGTTGCCGACGCCGGCGGTCAAGGGCAAGTTCGAAACCTCGGTCTACGCTGGAGAGCAGGATCTGGCAAAGGCCAACACGGCACTGGCGGGCGTCGGAGAACTGACCCCGGCGGAGATCGCATTACGACTGAAACGACACGACGCGGTTGCCATTGCATTTGCGGGGGAGCAAGCGATCGGCTATCTATGGATGACTTTCTGTAGCGGATTGGAGTTGGTATTCGACACTGTCTGGACCGTTCATCCGAATGAAGCCGTGATCTACGATACCTTTGTTCTTCCAGGGTGGCGCGGACGCGGCATTCACGCTTGTATGGACGTGGCGCTGAACAACTGGGCGTATCCGCGCGGCATCGTGCGCGCTTTTGCATCCATTTCCGCAGTCAACAACCAGTCCCTGGGAGTCCTGAAACTCGCGGGCAAATCGCGAATCATGACGTTGGTCCTGCTGCGCCTGCGTGGGCTCAATCGCACTTGGATCAGGGCGACCGGCTTGCCCTTCAGTTTGTACTTCGAGAGAAAGCAACATCCTCGATAGAGCCGGCAGAAAGAAGCCGATCGAAAACGCAAACCCTGCGCTCGCGAGAAGCCGAAAAGTGGCTGATCTGTGCGGATTGCTCTGAAGGCCCGGAGGCTGAATTTTCAGTATAATCCCGGAAGCGCGCAGGGCGCATCCGGTCCGCGGAAAGGGACTTTCCCACCTTCTTATTCTTGCGAGTTGACGAACCTTCTTTCAGCCCGTTAGGCGGACACATGGGCGCGCTCTTGAAAGGAGGTAGTATGCCGACCCATCCCGAAGTAGTTCTTCTCAACCTTGAGTACTACCGCAAGCAGGCAAAGGCCCTGCTCAAAAATAGTCAGACTGGCGACGCCAGTGCACTTCAGCGCCTTTTGCGTTATTCGCCCAGACTCAACCAGCTGGGAAATTTCACGACAGGCTCCGCCGTCCCCGCTTTGCATGACGCCCAATTGGCAATTGCCAGGGAGCAAGGNNCTGGCGGAAAGGTTCGTCGACACGGCGGTATCGGACTGGCAAGGTGCGGAAGCGATCTTAGCCGCGCACCCGAAGATCAGCGATGCAGGGTTCTATGCGGCCCTCGTGCTGGGGGACCGGAATCGCGTAGAGCGTGCATTGACGGAACTGCCGACGATCGTGAATGAGAAGGGCGGCCCCCGAAATTGTGCACCTCTTCTTTACGTCTGCTTTTCCCGCTACGCGAATCGCCGGTCAAGCCGGGCCGGGGACTTGGCCGAAACTGCGAGAATCCTTTTGCGCCAGGGCGCCGATCCCAACGCCATGTTGGCTTCCGAGGAATTGCCCAGCAATCCGCTGTCCTGCCTGTATGGTGCAACCGGCCTCAACAACAATCCTGCGCTGGCTTTGAGTCTGCTCGAGGCGGGAGCGAATCCTAACGATTCCGAATCACTCTATCATTCGACCGAACATTGCGATCTGGGATGCATGAGGCTGTTGCTTCGCCACGGCGCGACGCCCGCCGGCACAAATGCTCTCAAACACATGCTTGATCGTGAGGATATCGAAGGTCTGCAACTTCTGTTGGCGGCAGGCGCCAATCCGAACGAGACAAATCATCGCGGCGAGACCGCCCTCCACTGGGCCGTCTGGCGCGGGCGCGGAGCAGCATCGATTGCTGCTCTGCTCGATCGCGGCGCGGACCTGAACGCGCAACGAGAGGACGGCCGCACGGCCTATGCGGTGGCGGTCCTGAGCGGCCAGACGGAGGTCGCGAAATTACTAGAGGGGCGTGGAGCGAAAACCAGCCTTTCTGCGCTCGATCAGTTTATCGGGGCCTGCGCAAATGCAAAGCCTGAGGAATTTGATCGCCTGCTCCACGCACGCCCCGACATCGCCGCGGCGCCTGGCAACGAGCGCTTGTTGCCCGATCTAACGATGAGCCGCCGCACCTCCGCCGTGCGGGCGCTCCTAGCAGCCGGGGTTCCCGTCGACGCTCGTGGAGAGATGGGGGCCACGGCTCTGCACTGGGCGTGTTGGAAAGGCTATGCCGATCTGGTGCAGCTGCTCCTCGAACGTGGCGCTTCCATGACCATTGAGGACCAGCAGTTCCAAGGGACGCCCCCAGGATGGTTCGGACACGGTGTCCACAACTGTAACGAAGGCACCGGCAACTATGCTGAGGTCGCAAGGTTACTGATCGCCGCCGGCGCAACGATTCCCAGGGTGGATCTACCGACGGGCAAAGCCGACGTGGACGCCGTGTTGCGTGAACGGGGACTGATTTAGCGTCTGTGACGCGGAGTCCGGCCCTGGGTTCGCCGGTTACGTTTCCGGCGATCGACTGCGGGGCGAGCGTGTTTTCCTAGCGTTACCGGCCCCGGCAGCGCACCTAGCGGCTGTTCGCGAACTGCAGCGTGTACGCCACGGCTGGATCGAACTCTTTGTCAATGACCTTCAGATCAAAGAGTTGCCGGTACATGGTGGTCCAGCGTTCGGTAGCCATCTGACCCACCTGCGCGCCGCTCGGGTCATCGCCGGTGACGAAGTGCCCATCGCGCAGGGCTTGCCAAGTGAAGCTCATCCACTCCGGGTTCAGGGCGGGGTTCAATTTGGCGATCGCGGCGTGGGCGGCCGTAGGATCGTTCAGGTACTCGCGCCACCCCTTGAGCGACGCGCGAACGAACTTAGCCACAATCTCGGGGTGCTGCTGCAGAAAATCGCGTGTGGTGAACATCACCCGGTAAGGATTGTAGCCCGCATCACTGATGAGGAGTACGCGGGTCTCGATGCCGGCCTGGCGTGCGAAGTACGGTTCCGAGGTGGCGAATGCCTGCTGGATGTACTGCGGGTCGGCCACGAAGTTAGCCACGCTCATGGTGGCGGGAATCTCGTGAATATTGTTCAACTGGTAGCGTTGTACCAGGTAGGCGAACCAAGTATAGCCGGGCTTGATCGAGATGGTGTGGCCGTTGAGGTCGGCAAAGGAATGAATGGACGAATCCTTGCGCACCATGATGCCCTGCGGATCGCGCTGCATGGTGGCGGCTACGGCCACCAGTGGCTGGCCGTCGGCGACCGATTCTAACATTCGGTCCGAGGATCCCATGCCAAACTGCGCCGCGCCCGACGCGACCTGCTGCTCCACCACCAGGTAAGGGCCTCCCGGCTGAATGGTCACGTCGAGACCCTCGTCCTTGTAGTAGCCCTTCACCAGTGCGGTGTAAAAGCCGCCGTGCTCCGGCTGGGGATACCAGTCGGCTTGAAGGGTAATCCTGGTCAAGCCTGCGGCGCTCCCGGGTTCCGTCGCCGATCCACTCGAACCGCGATGGCAGCCGATGGCGAACAGAGCGGAGAGCAGCAGGAGGACGCCAGCGAAGTAAGATCGAGCTTTGCCCATGACCCAAGAGACTCGCAGGGCAGCTTAGCACGCGAAGAAGCCCGCGCTGGCTACCGCTCCCAAAAAATAATTGATGGGAAGGAAAACTTTTTCCGATGGACTTCCGCCTCGGTCAGCGTGCTAGATTGCGACATGGCCAAGGCAGCGCCTAAGGCGGACCGCATAATTGAGCTCGACGAGCAGCGTATGCGCGAAATCTTCGCCTTCACCTCGCGCACCCTCGAAACGGCTCATCCGGTGCCTTTCGGAGCCTTGATTGTCAACACCCGCACAGGCCAGCGGCTGATGCATGCCACCAACGCCGTCATGCGGGAGACTGATCCGTCCTCCCACGCTGAAGTCCGCACCGTGCGGCTGGCTTGTAAGAAGCTGAAGCGCCCATGCCTGGCCGGGTACACCATGTATTCCACCTGTGAGCCCTGTCCCATGTGCATGGCCAACGCCCTGTGGGCGAGGCTGGATCGCGTGGTCTTCGGCGCCACCATCGCCGATGCCAGCCGGTACTGCCTGCAGATTCACATTGCGGCAAAGGAAGTGGCGCAGCATGCGGACATGCCGTGCCTGGTGGCAGGCCCGGTGCTGCGCGAGCTGTGCAACGAGCTGTTCACGCATCCCAACATGCAGAAGGCTTTTCGCTCCTGGAGCACGGGCAAGAGAAGAACTCGCAAGTTATAGCTGGACTTTCATGGATTCGAGTCACGCCATCGCACTCGCCTCACTTCTGGGACCGGACTCGCGCGTGCTGACCAATCCGCAGATCGTCGAACGGCTCTCTCGTGACTTCTACTGGTATTCGCCGGTGCTGCGCAGACAACTCGATGGCAAGGTAGGCGATGTCGTGGTACAGCCGCTGTCGGTGAGGGAGATTCAAAGCGTGCTGCGCTACTGCCGGGCTCACGATATTCCGGTGACGACCCGCGGCGCGGGCACCGGCAACTACGGTCAGGCGGTTCCGTTGCGCGGCGGTGTCGTGCTCGATCTCGCGGGGATGGACAAGATCGAAACCATTCAGTCCGATGGCGTTGCCGTCTGTGAACCCGGCGTGAAGCTCGGTGTGCTCGAAAACGAAGCGCGCAAACTAGGTTGGGAATTGCGTTGCTACCCTTCGACAATCGTCAAAGCCTCGATCGGTGGCTTTCTGGGAGGAGGCTCCGGTGGAATCGGTACGGTAGCCCATGGCGGCCTGCGCGACTTCAACACTGTCCGCGCTCTCGAGGTCGTGACCATGGAGGCGGAGCCGCGAATCGTGCGGCATGAGGGCGAGGCAGTCCACGAAATTTTGCACGCTTGGGGAACAAACGGTATCATCACGCGAATCTGGCTGGCGCTGGCGCCGGCAGTGGTGTGGTCGCAGTGCGTCGTGGCCTTCGATACCTTTGATGCCGCGTTCGATTTCAGCGAGCGCATGGCAACCGATGGCGGTTGGACCAAGCGTCTGGTTACAACCTTCGAGTGGCCGATACCGTCCTTTTTCAAGCCGGTGCGACGATATGCTCCGGAGGGCAAGGCCCTGGTCTTCTTCTTGATCGCTTCCGAACAACTCGCGGCGCTCGAGGCGGCCGCGCAACAGGCTGCTGGAGAAGTCACCTATTCTGGCGCTTACTCGGGCCTGCGCACGATCCCCCTGCTGTCCGACTACACCTGGAATCACACGACTTTGTGGGCGATCAGAACGGACGAGGCCTATACCTATCTGCAATGCGGATTTGATCCCGTCACCGTGCGTCAGCAGATGCACCAACTGAAGGAGCGCTACCATGACGAAATTCTTTTTCATATGGAGTTCATGAAACAGGGAGACGGACGGGTCGCTCCCGGTGCCATCCCACTGGTCTATTACCGGAACGAGGAACGGTTGAATGAGATGATAAATTTCTGCCGTGAAATTGGGGTCTTCGTCGCCAATCCGCACGTGAACAACGTGGAGGGTGGCGGGCGTTATCGGTCGGATCACGTCCAACTCTTGGCCAAGCGGCGCTATGACTCCAAGGGTTTGCTGAATCCGGGGAAGATGATCAGCTTCGAACCGGAAGGCTCGACTGCGGGAACGGCCGTTACGCGATGAAGACCTGGATCCCTGACGCGCGCAACTTCGCATATTTGAACTGGAAGCAAGTGGATGCCTTGTCCCGTGACTCGACGCTGCTGGTGTTACCCACCGCGGCCATCGAGCAGCATGGCCACCATCTGCCGCTGGCGACTGACACCCTGATCAACAATCTTCTGCTCGGTCATGCCCTGGGAAAACTGTCGCCGAAATCGCCGGTCTACGCGCTGCCGCCAGTGCACTATGGAAAGAGCAACGAGCATCTTGGTTTTCCGGGAACGCTATCGGTGAGCGCGTCCACATTCATGGCGGTGATCCGCGATCTGGGCGCCAGCCTGTCCGGCGCAGGCTTTAAGAAGCTGGCGCTTTACAACACCCATGGCGGTAACAGCGCGCTGATTGACGTGATGGCGCGCGACCTGCGCGCCGAGTTTCGATTGAGAACCTTCGCCCTCCATGGCACGGGTGGCATTCAGTTTGAAGGATTATCATCCCAGGAACGAGCCTATGGATTTCACGCAGGAGAAGTAGAAACGGCCCTCCTGCTGACCTCTGTGCCGGAACTGGTGGATCGCTCCGCCTACACGGCGAACTACATTGCGGATGCCGCCAAGCCGGAGTTGTTGCGGCCGGAGAATGCTCCCGCAACTTTCGCCTGGGTTACCACTGATATCGCGGCCAGCGGCGTGCTGGGTGACCCTCGGCCGGCTACAGAGGAGAACGGCGCGCGCTGGTTGGAAGAAGCGGCCACGCGGCTGGCGGCCGCTTTCGAGGCCATGGTACGCTACCCGAACCTTAACCAGCCATGAGTAGAGGGCAATCGGCGGAGTGCGGCAATGGAGTGCGTGTGGAACGCGGTGTGCGTTGCCGCATGTCCGACGGCGTTCAGTTGGTTTCCGACCACTACTATTCGCCCGCGCTCGGACCTCAACCTACGTTGCTGATGCGCCAACCCTACGGGCGCGCTATCGCATCGACGGTAGTCTATGCACATCCTGTCTGGTTTGCGCGGCATGGCTATAATGTCGTCGTTCAGGACGTGCGGGGGCGCGGTGATTCAGAAGGCGAGTTTTATCCTTTTAGAAACGAGCGGCGCGATGGGGTCGATACGATCGCTTGGCTGCGCACCCAGCCGGAATCCAATGGCCACGTCGGCATGTATGGTTTTTCCTATCAGGGAATGACGCAACTGTTGGCTGCGTCCGAACAGCCGGAAGGACTCGTCTGCATCGCGCCGGGCATGACCGCCGGCGATCTCTATCGCGGCTGGTTCTATCACAATGGGGCGCTGCGCCTGGCCTCCAGCTTGGGCTGGGGATTGCAGATGATGAAGGCGGACGCTCGCCGCAAGCGCCTTCGCGAAGCGAGCGACCGGCTCGAGCAGGCATGGGGCGATCTGGCATCACAAACCACCGTCGCGCCCTTTCGCGCCCACCCAGCCCTGCACGGACTGGGTCTGCCCGAGTATGTGCTCGATTGGTTCGATCACGACCAGCCTGGGGAGTATTGGTCCGCGCTCGATGTGAGTCAATCGTACGACCGTATCCGCGTCCCCGCTCTGCATGTTGCCGGCTGGTACGACACGTATTCCCGCGGCAGCATTGACGGGTTTCGGAAGCTTTGCCGCGACGCGGGCACCGCCTTCGCACGCGAGCATCAATATCTGATTGCCGGACCTTGGCTGCACATTCCCTGGGGAGACCGCATCGGTGCCGCCGACTTCGGTCCCGAGGCTCTGCTCGACACGGACGCGATCTTGCTGCGCTGGTTCAACCACTGGCTCAAGGATTCCGGCGAGTTTGGCAAAGAGCCGCGCATCCGCCATTTTGTAGTCGGTGAAAATCGCTGGCACCAGGCGTCAGCGTGGCCGGACCAGGCCGATCATGTTCTCTATCTGCACAGCGCCGGCAAGGCGAATTCGCGCAAGGGCGATGGCAAGCTCTCTTCGACTCGGCCCACCACGGATGAACCTTGCGATGTCTTTGTCTACGATCCCGAAGTGCCGGTGCTGGCACCCGGGGGTGCGGCCGCGCCCGGCGGGCAGTTCAACCAACAGATGTTGGAATTGGGGAACAATGTTCTGGTCTACACGAGCCAGCCGCTGGCCCGTCCACTGTGGATTCTGGGCGCACCGCGCGTTGTGCTGCACTGTGCGACCTCCTTGGCCCACACCGACTTCACCGCCAAGCTGGTGCGCGTGCGGCCGCACGGTTGCGCGGAGTTCATCTGCATCGGCATAGCGCGGTCGAGCTGGCTTTTTCGGGACACGGGATACAGCTCAGATACAGTGCATGGTTGGGAGTTCTGTCTGGAGCCCACTTCCTGCAGGTTTGACGCCGAGGATCGCATTCGCCTCGAGGTTGCGAGTAGCGCATTTCCCCTCTATGATCGCAATCCCGGCGGCGCCGTTGCCTCCGGGCGCGCAACTTCTTGGGATTGGCGCTGTTCCACTCAAATCCTGCATCACTCGCAAGACTATCCCTCAACCCTCCACCTGCCCGCGAGCGAGGCCGCCCCATGATCGATGCCTGGTCCGCATCGCAAGTCGAATTCGTGGGTGTTACTAAGAGCTATAAGGGCCGCATAGTGCTGGACGCGACCAACCTGCGAGTAGCCAAAGGAGAATTCGTTACCATGATCGGACCTTCGGGCTGCGGCAAATCGACGGTCCTGAAGCTGATCTCTGGGCTGACGACGCCGAGCAGCGGTACGGTGCGGGTTGGCAATCTGAGCCCGAAAGAGGCGCGGCCGACCATCTCCTACATCTTCCAGGACGCCACGCTGCTGCCCTGGCGCCCAGTCCGGCAAAACGTTGGCCTGGGCCTGGAATTGGACGGTGTCAGCCGCGCTCGGCGCATGGAGAAGACCAGCAGCTTATTGCAACTGGTGGGACTCGAGCAGGTGGCCTCGGCCTATCCCCGCGAACTTTCGGGTGGCATGAAGATGCGCGTCTCCATCGCCCGTGCTCTGGCGACCACGCCTCAGCTTCTCTTGATGGACGAGCCGTTCGGCGNNGATGAACAAAACTGGACCGCGGTTTTTGTGACCCATTCGGTCGCGGAAGCAGTTTTCCTTTCTACCCGGATCGTGGTGTTGGCGCCGAATCCTGGACGCATCCACGCGGACCTCTCCGTGGAACTGCCCTTCCCTCGTACTGCCGTGTTGCGGGAAACCCCCGAATTCGAGGCGCTGGTGGGGCAGGTGTCGCACTCACTGCGGGAGGCGATAGCACGGTGAAACAGCGCCTAATTACGGCATTAAACGCCGCGGCAGTCTTTGTGGCGCTCTTGGCAATTTGGCAAATCATCCTTCGCGCGTTCAAGGTACCACCTTACATGTTGCCCTCGCCTTGGGCGGTCGCGCGAGCGGCCACCAGGCGCTTCCCGTTACTGCTGAACGCCTCGTTCCTGACGGCAGAAGAAGCCGGCGGCGGTCTGGTGGCCAGCATCCTAGCGGGAGTGCTCATCGCACTGATTTTTGCGCAGTCTCGCTGGGTGCGACGGATGCTCTATCCCTACACGATTCTTTTGCAGACCGTGCCGATTGTGGCAATTGCTCCGCTGATTCTTATGTGGGTGGGCGCGGGCACGGCGGCGGTTACGTTGATCGCGTTCATCATCTCGCTGGCGCCCATCATTGCCAATACGACCCAGGGACTGATCAGTGTGGAGGAAAACCTGGTCCATCTTTTTCTGATGCACAATGCCTCGCCCACTCAACTGCTCTTCAAATTGCGTTTGCCGCATGCAATGCCCTCGCTCTTCGTGGGAATCCGGATTGCCAGCGGCATTTCGGTCATTGGCGCGATTACCGGGGAACTTTACGCCGGGTCGAGCCGCGTGGGGGAAGGCGGATTGGGCTACTCCATTCTTTACGCGTCGTCCCAGTTGCAGACTGACTATTTATTTGCCCTGGTCTTGGCGGCCACGGCGCTGGGTTTCAGCTTCTTCTTTCTTATCATGTTTGTGGAGTGGTATTTCCTGCACCGGTGGCACGAGTCGGCCAGAACGCCCGAGGCCGAGTGAAGGCAAGAGGTCTCGCCCAAGGAAGACGATCATGCTGCGTTTGGAAACTGAGGACGGATGGTGGCTGGTAACGCATCCCGACCATGCACGCCTGGCCGGAAATTTTGCCGAACGCTGGGGGAATGAGCGTTTCCTGGCGCCCGATCCGCGGGCCCCCGTGCTCAGCGGCATCGCC
>PKYX01000243.1 GCA_003132825.1 Acidobacteriaceae bacterium | reverse complement strand
GTCGACGTTCTCCAGGCACCAGACGAGCTCATCTTGCGCGGCCTTCCCCTGATGGAAGAAACCGGGCAGCTCCGCGTAGACGATGCCGGCAATCCAGTTCACAACGAAGATCTGCCCTCCGGAAAGCTGCTTGGCTTGTTCGAGTATGGCAATGGTTTCTTTCACGTAACCCACTCGATGGAGCAGGGCGACCGAAGACGCATGCTGCGCTCGCAACAAACCGATGGCGCTCAGATACAGGGCCTGTTGCGGGCTGCTAAGACGGGGGCCGAATTCCTTCAGCCGCGCCGCAAAAAACTCCACCCCCTCATTTTGCAGGTTGGCGTTCGAATACTCGGCCATCAGGAGAAACAGCAACTGCGGATCTTGCGGGGGAGCCACCCGGTTGATAGCTTTGAAATACTCGAGTTCCGGACGGCGGGAGCCGGACGGGGAGGACTTTCCGGGAGCCGAGCCCGCGGAGGCCGCCCGCAGGCCGGCAACCAAGAGTCCCAGCAGGACGAGCGCAGCCGATAGAGAGATAGCGATTTTCATAAAGTTCCTTTCTGAAGGTTGGTTCCCTACGACAATAGATGTATATACATCTATAGGGACGCAAAATAGATCACGCGGCCAGCGCCGCCTCTGTGATTCCGGATACCGTCTCTTTCATCTGTTTCCAGCCCGCATCTCCAATCTCTCGCCGCAGTCTTTGTTCCGCCCGATGCCAGTGCGGCTGAGCGTCAGCAATTTGCCTCTTCCCTGCCCGCGTCAGGCTGAACAAACGCTCCCGCCTGTCTTTTCCGCGCTTGACCTGAACCCAGCCCTGGTTCCGCAGCGGTTTTAGCGTCCGTGTCAGGGTTGTGCTGTCCATGGCAAAGCCCGCACTCAACCGTTTTTGATTAGCCTCTCCCGTCTTCGCCAATGCGGTGAGTAGGCCAAATTGCGTGATCTCGAGTCCTGCCCGTCTCAGTTCCTGGTCATAAATCCGGGTAACCACCCGAGTGAGGCGGCGCAGGTTCTGACACGCACAGGGGAGCGCAAAAAGTGCGCCCGCGGGCGGGCTCCTAAGGGGTTCTGCTTTCATACTATATGTATATACATCTACAATGTTCTCTGAGTCAAGCTTCGAGCCGGACGACATACGACCCGAGGGAGCGGTACATGGAGATACTTCCCGGCTGACGGAAGGAGGAGGAGCGCGGTTCATTGCGCGGTTAACCCATTCCCGGTTGCGAAGTCGACGGTGCCGTACGGCCCGCACCCATCGGCACGCGGCTCCTCGTTCTCGAAAGCCAGAGCAGCGGACTTACTGCAGTTTCGCGTACTCCGTTTTCGCTTGTTCCAGGACGGGAATATCGGGATCGGCGNNGAGGAAATCCTGGTAGGCGGTCTTTGCCTTGATCCGGTCTCCCGCCAGTGCGTAGGACCTGCCGAGTTGCAAATGCGCCAGTGCCCCCATCGGGTCCCCGACTGCGATTCCACGGTGGTCGAGAATCTTCTGGAATTCCAGGGCGGCTTCCGGGCCTTGATGGGTGGCCAGATAGGCCTCGCCACGCACATAGGCGGGATAGAGGCTCCCGAAGAAGGCGAAAAAGGTGATGCCGGTTACCGCCATCTCTTGCGGAGGGGCGTTTTCGAGCTGCTCGATGGCTTTTGCGGGCTCTCGACGGTTCAGTGCCAAGAGTCCGCGAAGCGCCGGCAGATAGCTGCGTTTCACCGATGTATCTTCCGGAAAGCGCCTTTCGAGATCGTTCGCGAGTAGCAGCGACCGGGAAAAATCCCCCGAGAGGGCCAGGGCTAAGGCGGCGCCGTACTCCACATCCCGGCCCTGGGAAAGCGCAAGCGCTGCCATCGCGCTGGCTCTCGCCAAGCGACGATTCCCGTAGGAGGCTTCCCATACTGCGGCTGCGGTTTCGTAGGTAGCCGCCCTTTCCCGCTGGCCAGCTTGCTGCGCCAAATCCACGGCGCGGCGTGACATCCTCCGGGCCCGGTGCAACTGGCCGGACCGAGCCAGGATCAGAGCTTCGGAGTGGGCCATCCAGTCTTCTGCTCCGGACTTGCCGTTCGCGAGAGCGACGGCCCGGTTCATGCCCGCAGAGTCACCCTGCAAGAACGCAATGTAGTAGCGCAGCAGCCAAAGCTCGGGCACCTCGATTTGGCGCTCGGAGGCGCGGCGGATCGTATTCCGAGCTTCCTCCAGGCGGTCCAAGTAAAAGTAGCTGTAGGCGAGATTGATATATCCGGGAGTGAAGCCGGGATCCATCCGGATCGCTTCTTGGGCTTCTTCGATCGCCTTTTCGTACTGGCCGGAACCTTGGTAAATGAATCCGGAGATCAATCCATGCGGACTGATGTCGCGAGGATACGCTTGCGCCCACAATTGACAGGTCTGTTGTGCCTTTTCCAGGTTTCCCGTCACCTGTCGATCATAGAGAGCCGTGATGAAGAACTGCTCGCGATCACTGGCGCGTTCCCGCAGCTGATAGGCCTGGCTGGTGCTCGCCGCGGATAGCACGGACTCTCCAATATCGCTGTACACGAGCCCCAAGTGGGCATGGGCCAGGGCGAATTGGGGGTCGATCCGAACCGCGCTCTCAAAAAGCGGCAGGGCGGCAGCAAAACTGGTGGAGAAGGCGACCTTCACTCCTGCGCTATAGCTCCGCAAGGCATCGAGCGAGGTGGTGGTGCCTTCGGCGAGCGGGGTGGAGTACTTTTCGACGCTCGGGAGCGATTCGCCGACGCGAGTTCTGAACCGGCTGGCCATTTGACTGAGCCCATGCAGGACGTCCTCCTTTCTCGCCGCTTCGAGCTGTTCTTGGTCGAGGATGTCTCCGGTGCGGCAGTTCTTCGCCCGCAGCCCCAACACATACTCGCTGCCGAGGCGGGCGATCGAACCTTCGAGGACGGCGGTGCTCCCGGTCCTTTCGCAGATTTCCTGCGCGGTGTCGGGGGTGAGTGGCGCATCCGCCGGCCGCCCCATCATCTTCAGCGTCTGCTCGATGCGTGCGTCGGAGATGAGGCTGAGGAAGGGCGACTGCTCCAGTTGCACCGCCATGCCCTGCCGCAGTGTCCCCTCAAAAACCGGGTCGCCGGTGGAATTGGCGAAATCGGCAAGCACCACCGTGTCTCGTTCGCCGAGAACCGTCGGACGGTGGGAGAAAAACCGGAATGCGCCGGCGGCAACCGCCAGCAGCAGGATCAGAGCCACCGAGATCCATCCCCAAGACCTGGTCTCCTCGATTTCGACCTGCACCTTGGAGTGTTTCGCGGCCACAATACTGAGTTCGTGTTCCGGCACTAGGCGCACGTTCTCCGCCAGCCGATACCCCCGTCCGGGCACGGTCACGATGTAGCGGTGGTCCAGGGGACTCTCGCCCAAGGCCTTGCGCAGCATGAAGATGTTGCGGCTGAGGTTGGCCTCCTCCACAAAAGTGTCCGGCCAAACGGTTTTCATCAAGGCATCTTTGGTGACCACCTGCTCGCTGTGGCGGACCAGAACCAGCAGGATCTGAAACGTCTTAGGGGTCAGTCGGACAGGCTCGCCAGCCCGCTGCAGGGTCTCTTTTTCGGGATCCACCCGAAAGGGGCCGAACTCGTAGTGTTGGTTCGCCCGCGGACTGGGGTTCCCGGACATTGGCCTCACTCCCCTCCCCTAAAGGCTCGAATTCTAGCACGGTTAAGCGCCGAAACCGGCTCCCGTCGCGGTTCCTCGAGGCCCAGGAAGTCTACTGTTTTCTGGTTGTTGCAGCCCTGCGAGAAATTATCAGAAGTTTTCAGGAGGTTGGTAAGGACTTATTTCACCCTAGCCTGGCAAGCTGCGCTCGTTTCAGTCACGCAGAACCGGGTGCGCAAGCCGAGCTCTTATGGCAAAGCAGACCAAGATCACCATCGAAACCGATTCTTTATTGATTCTGCGGGGCCGGAATACGAGCCGTGCGTGGTGTCGGCTATGCGCGGCCAAAGGGGAAATGATCGCGCTCGACAACCTAGGAATCATCTCGAATTTAGACCGACCGGCGCTTGAGGAATGGCTCAATTCGGGGGAACTGCATCGCTCGCAGGCAGCCGATGGCTCGGAGCTGATTTGCCTCGATTCACTGCTGGCTTGCGTGCGGACCACAAGAAACCGTTAACCGCGGCAGCCTCGCGCGGTTGCGAAATTCAGAATAAGGAGATGATATGAAATCCACATGGCTGTTTACCACGTTGTTGCTGGGCTCGTTGTCTGCATTCCTGACGCCGGTTCAGCTGATCGCGCAGAAAGAGAATCCCGAGCCCATTCGCTACACCGTCTTCGACCTCGGCACCTTCGGCGGGGCGGGGACCAATAGCTCAGCGTACGACATGAACAATGCGGGTTGGGTGGCCGGTTCGGCAAACCTGATTGCCGGCGGTCCGCAACACGCCTTCCTTTGGTATGGCAGAGGCCCTTTGCTCGACCTGGGCACACTGGGCGGACCCAATAGCGAGGCGGGCGGTCCCAACCTTCGAGGAGAAGGAGCGATTCTGGCCGAGACTGCCGCGACGGATCCGAATGGCGAAGACTTCTGCGGTTTCGGCACTCATCTGCAATGCCTGGCGGCGATCTGGCGGAATCTCAAACTGACGGCGCTTCCCACTCTGCCGGGAGGCAACAACGCCCAGGCTTACGGTCTCAACAATTCCGGCCAGGTGGTCGGGTTCTCGGAGAATGGCGTCGAAGACTCCACCTGTGCGTTGTCCATTCCGGGTCAGGTTCTCCGCTACAAACCGGTGATTTGGGAACCAAACGGTGCCATCCGGACGCTCCGTTTGCCCCACGGCGACACGGTCGGATTCGCTTTCGGGATTAACGACCGGGGCCAAGCCGTCGGCTCATCGGGGGTGTGCTCGAACACCTCTTTACCCCCGGTCCATCCCAGCGGGACGCACGCCGTGCTCTGGGAAAAAGATGGCTCTGCCGTTGATCTCGGCGGGCTAACGGGCGGGGTGTCGAACGTTGCCGGCAACATCAATAACCGAGGCGAAGTGGCGGGGACGTCTCAACTTGCCGATGGCAGCGTCCACGCCTTCCTCTGGTCTAAAGAGAAAGGCATGCACGACCTGGGCTCGCTTCCCGGAGCCGTGGTGACCGTGCCCCCGTGCTGCAACACCATTAACGATAGCGGAGAGGTGGTCGGATTTTCCTTCGACGCTACGGGGAACGTAACCGCGTTCGTGTGGCGTGACAATCGGATGACGGACCTGAACACCCTCATTCCAAAAGACTCGGGCTGGCAACTGCTGTTTGCGCAATCCCTCAATGATGCGGGAGAAATTGTGGGCCAAGGCCTGATAGGCGGCGAGTCTCACGCATTTCTGGCGGTCCCGTGTGACCGGAATCATTCACACTGGAATGGCTGCCAGGAGTAGAGGGCGCGGCACCAAAGGAAACGGGATCACCGAAGAGCCGAGGACAGTGCTCGCGGAAAATGCCCACGCGCTGGCTCGGCACTTCGGATCTCGTCTCAGCTAGCACCACCAGCCGCTTCAGTCGTAGCGCAAAGCAATCGATGGATCCACTCGCATGGCGCGCCGCGCGGGAACGTAGCAGGCAGCCATGGCGATCAACAGAAGCAGCCCGGCGATGGTGAGGAATGTGGCCGGGTCGCTCGGGCTTACACCGTAGAGCATCTTGGCCATCAGCCGGGTCAGCGCGAGCGCACACACGACGCCGATGCCGACGCCGACCGAGGCCAGTTTCATTCCGTCGCCGAGCACCAGGCGCAATACTGCTACCCGGTCAGCGCCCAGCGCCATGCGAATTCCGATCTCGTGGGTGCGACGCGCGACCAGGTAGGAAATCACGCCGTAGATGCCAATGCTCGCGAGCACCAGTGCCAAGGCGGCGAAAGTCCCCAGAAGAATCATCGAAAACCGTCGGGTGGCGAGCGACTCCGAGATGAAGTCGTCCATGGTTCGAACCCCATAAATAACCTCTTCGCTGCTCATCTCTTGACGGTTGCGCCGAATCGTGTCCAAAACTGCCGACACCGGGACGGCCTCGTCGGTGCGAAGCAGCTCGCGAGAGCCCGAGGGGGCCATGGCGAGGAAGGCGTCCGGCATCTGCATCCCAGGAATATAGAACTGGGCGCGCAGCGAGTAGGTGTCATCCAGATCGAGTCCCCACTGCTTGACGNNGACAATGCCAACAATTTCGGCCAGGGCGCCTCCGTTATTTAGATTGATGCGCTTTCCCATGGCATCTTGATGGGGGAAATAGGTGCTGGCAAAGACGTCGTCAACGACCACCACCGGGCGCGAGTGTTCCTTGTCCTGGGAGTTGAAAAAGCGCCCGCGCTCGAGCGGGATGCCCATCACTTTCAGATAGTCTGGCCCGACGATGTAGTCCACCGCCCAATTCATATCGTGTTCGCTGGCCGGTTTGGGCTGGCCCTCGAGCCAGAACAGTTGCTCGTCGTCGACGTCCATCGGGACCGCGCCCCANNTCGCGCTGGTCATCGAGGGCGGAAGGGATAGCCCGAAGCTCAGTACATGGTGGGGATTGAAGCCCGGATCGGCACTCCACAGCCGGGTCAAGCTGCGAATCATCAGCCCGGCTCCGATCAGCAGTACCAAGGCCATCGCCAGTTCGGCCACGACGAAGATATTCTGGGTGCGATGGCGTGCGCTCGCACCGCGACCGCCTTCCTTGAGGGTTT
>PKYX01000293.1 GCA_003132825.1 Acidobacteriaceae bacterium | reverse complement strand
TCGCCTCCGGGATACGTTGGCTACGAAGAAGGCGGCCAGCTCACCGAGCGGGTGAAGCGCGCGCCCTATTCCGTCGTCCTGCTCGACGAAATCGAGAAGGCCCACCCGGATGTCTTCAACATCCTGTTGCAGGTATTTGAAGACGGCCAGCTCACCGACGGCCTGGGCAACACGGTGGACTTCAAGAACGTCATCATCATCATGACCTCGAACATTGGCGCTCGTTACCTGCAGAAGCGCGAAGGTCTGGGCTTTCAGTCGACCAACGAGGATATGATCTCCGGCAAGGTCGAAGACCTGGTTAAGAACGAGGTCAAGCGTACCTTCAATCCGGAGTTCCTGAACCGGCTCGACGAAATCATCCTGTTCACGGCTCTGAGCGAGCAAGATCTGATCCAGATTCTGGAGCTCATGGTCAACCAACTGAACCAGAACCTGGCGCAAAAGGCGATCACCGTAACCGTGACCGACGAAGCCAAGAAGTGGATTCTCAGCCAGACCCTTGGGGACCGCAGCTACGGCGCTCGTCCGCTGCGCCGCGCCCTGCAGAAATACATTGAGGACCCGCTGTCGGAAGCGCTCATCCAGGGCACCATTGCCACCCGTCCCGCCTTCATCGAGGTCTTCCTCGACGGCAACAAGCTGTTCTACCGTCCGGTGGACTCCTCGCAGGAAACTGGCGCTGTGCTGCTATACGAGGCTTGAGGCAGAGGTGGTCAGAGACAGTTCGACGTAGGCAGCTACGTCCAGCCGCCAGCCACAGCTGGCGGCTTTATTTTCGCCGCATGGCTGACAAGGAATCCTGGATGGAACTGACGGTTTATTCCGCTTTCTGGTGCCCCGACTGCCGCGAAGCCAAGCGATTCCTGGAGCGCCACCATATTCCATTCAAAGAAATTGACATCGAGAAAAATCCCGGTGCCGCCGCCGAAGTCTTCGCCCACACCGGCCGGCGGTCCATCCCGCAATTCGTCATCGACGGCGATTGGATCCAACCCTACCGCCCCGGCGAAGGGTTCCTGTACGAAGAAATGTCCAAACTCCTCGGCATCAAAGAACCCTGACAATCCCTCGTACATCGCCTTCCGTACCCTAGGAAACCCGCCGCTCGGGGGCGAAGATAGAGGCTCATCGGTCTGGCGGGCCGGCGGCGTAGTCCTCCGTGTGTTTTGCCGCCCGCTCCAGCCCGATTTCGCCCTCATGGTCGAAGATTATTCCCAGCCTCGCGAATCTTTGCGCAAGACCTGGCTGCGCCTGCTCCCGATCGGCTTGGGAGTGTGTGCGCTCGTCGGGGCGGGCTTTCTGGCGCATTTCTATGCCCCCCCGCCCACCAGCGACCTTCGCCAGGAGGTGGACCAGCTCTCGAGCGAGGTGCAGCGGTTGCAGCAGGAACAGGCCATGCCGGCCATGGTCCTGAACCGCTACCGCAACTCCATTTGTTACATTTTCGGGGTCTACAACGTCGGCTTTGCCGATCAGCAGCCGTCCCTGCGGGTGCGGGTTTCTGGCACCGGTTTCGTGGTTGCCGACGGCCTTCTGGCCACCAATCGCCATGTAGCCGAGCCCTGGTACGAGGACGCCGAGGCCGGCGCCCTGATTCGCCGTGGCGCCACTCCTCATTTGGAAAAGCTGATGGCTTTTTTCCCCGGCCTCCCCGAGGCGGTGACGATAACCCCGGTGGTGTTTTCCGGGGGCAGTGATCTGGCCGTGCTGCAAGTGCAGAATTCGCCGGCGGTCGGCAAGCTTACGCCCCTTCCCCTGGCCTCGGTTCTCTCCCACCCGGGAGAATTGGTAACGGTCATCGGGTACCCCATGGGCGTGGTCGGGATGGTCGCCAAGTCTCCCACCGCGGTCTACGACCGCCTTGCTTTCCGCCGGGATGACATGGGAGCAGCCAACGAACTCGCAGCGCTCTCTCTCATCCGCCCCTCCGCCACTTGCGGACACCTGGGCGACGTGGTGGGCGACAAGCTCATTTACGACGCCCCCACCGCCCACGGCGGCAGTGGCGGACCGGTCTTCGATTCCCGCGGCCAGGTCATTGGCATAAACTCCGCCTATTTGGACGGCTTCTCGGGCGGGACGCTGGGTATTTCCGTGCAAGCGCTGCGGCCGCTGATTCAGGCGGCTCAGAAAAGAACCGGGCAGAGTCCTTCTCCGAAGTAAATGGTTTCGCGCAAGGAACACGACTGCTCTGGGGATAGCCCCCGGGCAAAACGGCGGCGAAGAACCGCACTCAGCCTCGCCTAACGGATGTCGAAAGTGAGCAGGACGGCGCTCGCGGGCGGCAGTTGCACCCGGGCGATTCCACTCTCGACCGCAGGCTTCTCTTCGCTGGCCGCCGACCATGAGCCGTTGGCGCCGACCGGAGCTCCTCCGAAAGTAACATCGGTCGTGTCGTCAACTCGCGGTGCATAAAGGCGCAGCGCGGTCGCCGGTCCCGTCCTCANNGGGCCTGGTCGAGACTGCTCTCGAGTAGAGTGCCGGCACCGGCCTGGGCAAACATCAACATGCCGTAATAGAGCGGCCGCGCCAGAAACCCGTTCTGCCGCGTGCCCGCGACCGGGCTGTACCACCCGTACCCGCCCCCGTGGAAATTGATGCCCATTCCGCCCGCGGATGCCAGCTGATACATCAGATCGCTCCCCCACAATGCGGAGGCAAAGGTATCGCTCACTCCCGGCTTCCCGCCTTGGTAGCAAGAGTTGGTCTCGGCCAAGCGAAATGGCAGCCCGGACTGCTCGACGGTATCCCTCATCCCCTGTAATTCATTGGCCAGTTTTGGATTCGGCCGCAACAGCCGCTCAATGGTCATCGCGGGGTCGGTCGGCGGGCCTTCCGCGTAGTAGTGTTGGGAGAGGTACAGCACCTCGCGCCGCAATCGTTTGGCGAACGGCACCAGCCATTCGTTGTTGTAGGCGGTGTCCGGCCCGGCGAAGGGCGGGTTCGGAACGCGCGCCTGGATGGCATCGTGGAAGCGCTGCCAGTCTTCGGCAAACTGATCAAAGCTGTAGTCGGAACTGCGCAACCCGTTTCTGCTGAACAGATCGGGTTCATTGCCCAGTTGGAAGGCAAGCAGCTTCGAGCCCATGACATCGGTCACGTAGGCCGCCTCTTCGGCCGCCACCTCCGGCGTCCCCGTTCCCAGATTCAAGCCATAAATCAGTTTCCAGCCCGTAGCGTCGAGAAATTCGCGCAAGTTCCGGATGGCCGCGGGCGTGATGGTGGAGGGCGGAGGCGCCTTGTGCCCCGTGTCCGGCCCCACCACAAAGGACCGGCCGATCGGGGTTGCCTGGTCTTTGGCTTCGAGACTTGCGGTCGCCCGAGGGCCCGACTTCGCCACCCCCTCCGGACTCCAATAGCAGAATTCGCTGGTGTTGCCTCCGATTCGCAACACACCCTGGCGGCCCAGCGTGCGCAAGAACCCGATTAACTGGGTATTGCTGCCGGCGAAAAAATCCGGATTCCCCAGTTGCGCCGACTCATAGCTCAACCCGGTAAAGTCGGCTTCGATCCGGTTGCCCAGCCGATCCGGCTTGACCGTAAGCCGAACCGAAGCCTGGGCCAGGGCGTCGCCCAAAATCGGTGGCGCGCCTAGAACTGCGCCTGCCGCCAGCAGCGACAAGCGAACAAAGTCGCGACGATCCATGGCCAGCATTCAAGCACACCCGAGGGTCCCAGGCAAATCAAGAAATGCGAAGCTGCGGGCGGTCGAAGCCCCCGGCGGCTCGAAGATTTCCTAGAAGAATTTCCCCACCCAGCCGGGCTCGCGCACGTGTTCGTCGTGCAGGCGGCGCAAGCGCGCGGCCATGATGCCTGGCCGGCCCAGATATCCGACCACACGGCGAGGGTCGGCTCGATCCACCACCGGCAGGCGGCCGATATTATTTCGCAGCATCTTGGCTGCGGCGAGGTGCAACACCTCCTCGGGATAGGTGACGATGACATCGCTCGTCCCCGCCTCGAGCAGCGTCATGGCGCCGGTCGGATCCTGGGCGAGAGCGCGCAGCACGTCCCCGCGCGTGACGATGCCGGCGAGTTTGCTGTCCTGGTCGAGAATCACCAAGGCCTGATGACGGGTCACCTCGGGCTCATGGCGCGCAATCCGCTCCGCCAGTTCGCCCACCAGCATATCCGCGGCCACGACCGGCACCTCGGAGTCCATGGTCTCTGAGACTCTCACTTGTTCGAGCACATCGGTCTCGTAGTCCTGGTGAATATGCAGCCCGCGCCGCTCGAGCTTCTCCGTCATGATGGAGGACCGCGGCATCAGCAGTATGGCAATGCCGTCGGCAATCACCGTGACCAGCATCAGAGGCAACACCGAGTTGTAGTCGCGGGTGATTTCAAAGGCAAAAATGATGAAGGAAAAGGGTGCCCGCGCCGCCGCTCCAAATACCGCTCCCATCGCGACCAAGGCAAACGCCCCCGGGGAGAGCCTGGCCGAGGGCACAATCCGGTCCATGCCCATGGCGAACACCCCGCCGAGCGCCGCGCTCGACATGAACATGGGCGCGAGCAGCCCCCCCGAAGTTCCCGATCCGAGCGACACCACCAGGGCAACGGCCTTGGCCACCATAACGACCAGCAACAGCCGGAAGGCCAGGTCCGCGTTCAAGATATCGCCGATGGTGTCATACCCCACTCCGAGCACGCGGGGCACAAAGTACCCGATAATCCCCAAAACCAACGCCCCGATCGCCGGCCACCACAGTTCATCCACCGGGAGCTTCTCAAACTGGTCTTCCACCCAGTAAAGGCTCTTGCTGAAGGCCACCGCCGCCAGCCCGCAAATCACTCCCAGCACGAGATAGAACGGCAGAACGCGGGGGACCCCGAAGTCCATGGCCCGCACCGTGAACATCGGTCCCGCCCCTAGCAACTGCATATGCACGGCCGTGGCCAAGGTGCTCGCCACCACCAGCGGGATGAACGAGCGCGCTTTAAATTCGAACAGCAGCAGCTCAATGGCCAGGATCACGCCCGCAATCGGGGTATTGAACGTAGCCGACATCCCCGCGGCTGCGCCACAGGCGAGCAGCACCTTGCGTTCCGACGCCGTGGTGTGGAACAGCTGTCCGACGAGTGACCCCACCGCGCCGCCGGTTTGGATAATCGGACCCTCGGCGCCGAACGGCCCGCCGGTGCCGATCGCAATCGCCGCCGAGATCGGCT
>PKYX01000398.1 GCA_003132825.1 Acidobacteriaceae bacterium | reverse complement strand
AGGGTCACGTCGCCGTGAAGTCGTTCAGCATGCAGGGGTCCGTTGATGGAGTGCAGAGTCACACTGGCGTCGGCCGGTACCAGGACTTCGTATTCAACCCGTCCGCTTTGCTCGTCGACGCCGGGGAGAAGGTGGGAGACGATATCGATGCGGCTGCCGCTCTGGCTGTGGTCGACTTCCACTTTGTCGGAGTAGGTAGTCGCGGTGACCATGACCTCTTTGACCGCGCCCGGCTTGACAGAGATGGGGCCATATTGGTTCATGACCGTGACACTGGCGTGGCGCCCAACCTTGAACCGATATTCCTTACGGTTCTCGGCTAAAACCAAGGTTGCCCCGGCCAATACCACCAAGATCGCTAGTTTTGCGGCTCGCTCCCTGCGTTTCATGATCACCCTTCTCCTCGACCACCGGCCGACGGTTCCCGCGGGCTCGTTGAAGCGCCCATATTATGGCAGAGAACGGTTCAAAGCCATTTCATAAACCATTGACTTTTGGTCATAGGCGTCCATCAGATACTGTTGCGCCTCGGCATCGTTGGGATTGGTCTGAACCGACTGTTCGGCATCCCGGATGTAGGAGTTCACGTCCCGAAGATCGGCTTGATAGGAGGCCAGCAGAGCGGGCGAGTGCGAGCTTACCAGCTTGAGCAATTGCTCATCGCTGCCGGGGCTCCAACGCCTGTTGGCCGTCGGCAGCACCGCTGCCGGCGCGCTTGCCACCAGTGCCGGGGAGGCAACCAGAGCAGCCTGTCGCTCGGGCGGTTTGTGTTCGTAGCGCAGCACGCCGAAGGCTACCGCCAGCGCCGCTGCCACAGGCACGAGCCAGGACATGCTGCGGCGGCGGGAGAATCCCTGAATGAGAATCAACTCGCGCCGGGGCGGCCGGATCAGCCCCTCTTGACGCAAGGCAATCTCAATCGAATTCCAAACCCGCCGACTGGGCTCCTCTGAACCCTGCAAGAGCCGGGCGTGCTGCGAAATCGCATTGAGGTCAGATAGCAGATCAGAGCACGCGGAACAAAATTTCAGATGCGATTCCTGTTCGGCTGTGCGGTCACTATCCAGAATATCCGGCAGAAAACTCTCAAACTCTGCGCAGTTCATACTACGTCTCTCCCGATGCCACTCTCTGTTCCCTTCTCCTACGGCTTGGTGGCTTTTTCAGCTCTGCTCGTCTTGAGAAGGTCGCGCAGTTTCATCCGCGCTTTGTGCAATTGCGACTTGCTGTTGCCGATGGAACAACCGACCATGGAGGCAATCTCATTGTGCTCGAAGCCTTCCACGTCGTGAAGCAAAAAAATGGTTCGATATCCTGGCGGCAGTGTCTCGACGGCCCGCTGCAACTGCAAGCGGTCGATCGAGCCGGCCAGCGCGGGATCGAGCGCTCCCAGCTCTTTCTTGCGAACTTCTTCGTCGCCTTCTAGCGTCTCCTCGAGCGAAACCACGGGAAGACCCTTCTTGCGCAGCTGCATCAGCACGACATTGACCGCCATGCGATGCAACCAGGTTGAAAAGGCTGATTCGCCGCGAAAGGTTCCAATCTTGCGGAACAACTGGAGGAAGGCTTCCTGGGTAAGATCCTCGGCTGCCGCCGTGTTGGCCGTCATACGCAGGCATAAAGAATACACACGCCGCTTGTGCAAGTTGTACAGAAGCTCGAAGGCCTCGGCATCCCCTTGCTTGGCGCGCTCAATCGCCTCTGTTTCCGAGAGCCTATCGCCCTGCGTTCTTCTTGCGTCCGTCAAATCGCCTTTCCGGCCGCACTCATTAAGATGCGGTGTAAATCTCTTGCGTTGTACTGCTTGCGGCTTCCGGCGGGGATTTCCCCGCACTCACGATCGGGACCGGATGAGTCGCTCGCCCGCCGAACGGCTTAATGAAGCTGAAGCCGCGCGGATCGCACTCCTACAGAAATACGGATTCCCCAGACCGTGTCGACGATGCTAAGAAACTGGGGCCTGGCCCCGAAAACCAGCTCCGCCAGGTCCAAAGGAGGTCGCCGCCAGCCCCGGCCCCAGGCTACAGACCCCCGCCAGCTAGGCAGACGCCGAAACCGTAGTAATTGTTTCTAACCCGTGACCGTGGGTTCCAGTTTCTCTCTGCCGCAGTAGAAATGCAAAAAGAACCCCAAGAAAGCCTAAAATCGAGAATATCCACATTCCCATATGGTACCCCGCGGGGTTCGACGCGCTGGCGCCGCCGCGGGTATTGGCCCAGCCGATCAGCAGATTGAAGCCGAATAATCCAATATTCTGGATCATGGTCATCACGCCATACGCGGTCCCGAGCTTCGATTGTTCGACGATATAGGCCACCGACGGCCACATAACCGCCGGGATCAGCGAAAAGGCCACGCCCATCATGGCCATGGGGATGTACAGGTTGACTTGGGTGTAGGCCATGATCAAATACACCGGGATCAATAGCAGGGAACCGAACATCATTAATAAGGCCCGTTTTCCAACCCGATCGACCAGCAGGCCAAACAGAGGTGTCGCAATCATGGCGAACAGGGTCAGCATGCTAGATAGGAAACCCCCAAACTCGCGTGAGGTTCCGTGAGCCTCGATGAAGAACTTCACGGCGAAGGTCTGGAAGGGGAAAATGGCCGAATAGAAGACAATGCAGAGAGCGACAATCAACCAGTAGCTCTGACTGAACTTGAACAAATCGCCAAACACGACCTTGTCCGTCGAGGCCTCCCCGAGGTGATACTTCTTCTCGGCGTGCGCTTCGAGGATCCAGTAAACCATCGCGCCGACAAAGGACAGGCTGGAGATGACAAAGGCAATCAGGAGAGGCCCGCGCCAACTGGCATAGGCGGCGCGCGCCCAGGTCGGGGAGTTCAGCGCGGCGAACGATCCCAGCCGGCAGATGGTCAAGTTCATGCCGAAGGCAAAGCTCAATTCCTTCCCTTTAAACCACTTTGCCAGGGCGGTAGTGACGGCGACGTTCAGCGATTCCGCCCCCATGCCGAAAATCAGACGGCCCATGGCCATGATCCAGAGCTGTCCAGAGGCTGCATTGATTCCGGGGCCAAGCACGCACAGAACGCCGAAAATCATGAGCGATTTTCTTAACCCGAGGCGATCAATGATCAGCCCCCCGATGACCACGGTGAAAATGTTGGGAAAACTGTAGATGGCCTGCAGCAGGCCGATGTTCGAATCGGAGAACCCGAGCTGTTGCTTGAGCAGATCCGCCAGCGGGCTCAGCGCGTCGTAGGCATAGTAGCTCCCAAACATCGCCAGGCTGACGAACAACAGAACCATCCAGCGATAGGGCCGGGAAGGCTCGGGCCGAGCCGTTTCAGGCATTGAGCCTTTTCCTCACTTGGACTTCGAGCGCCACGAAGACAGAACGATAGCAGATTGAGGGTCGAGTTCGCACGGTGATTTGGAACCTGGCGGTGCCCTAGTTCCTCAGTTTCTTTCCGCCCCGCGGGACGGGTCCGGACGGAGTGCCCAGGTTGAAGTGGGCGCCAAAGGGCCCGCGATGCGCGGGTTTCGGTGGGCACCACGGCAAGAACTCGGCAGACGACCTAATTCAGATCGAGCAATGCGAGCGGCGTCGGCGAGGCAGTCTTGCTGCCCGAAGCATCGACCAGCACGAGTGTGCGAATCTGCCCGGCAGATAGCGTGTAGCCCTGATTAATGAACGGAGTCTTGCTCCCGGACGGAGTGACGATCACCGTGTACAGGACGTAGGCATAGGTGGCGGCCGAAAGGCTCTGATAACCGCTGGCCTGCTCGAACATGAGGCCGGAGATCGTCGGTGTGGCGCTCGAGATATCGGTGCCGGTCGGTACCACATAGACGTCCACGCTGCCGGGGGCGCTGGGGGAAGCGTGCACGATGCGAACTTCGGTGTCGCCCGCTTTGGGAAGCGTGTTGTCGTCGGCCAGAACCACCAGGCCCGGGGCGTCGGCCCCTGAGGTGTCACCGTAATATCCCATCGCGACTACCGTGTACTGTTTCGAACTCTGTAGGTGGACCGAGGCATCGACGACGGGAGTGGTCGTGCCGGTTTGAAAGAATTCGATCTCACTGCCCGACGATACGGACTGGTATCCCGAGGCCGGCGAAACCGATTCAAAGCCCACGTCCGAGAACGAGGTTGTCCCATTAATCGCCAAATCGTAATTAACCGGGGAGTCAGAGATGGCGTTGACCACTCGAACCTGAGAGTTGCCGCCGCAACCCGTAGCCAAGATACTCAAGATCGCCAGAGAAAGGGCAAGGGTAAGAGACCGCGCTTGGAACCGACGAAG
>PKYX01000507.1:5037-15164 GCA_003132825.1 Acidobacteriaceae bacterium | reverse complement strand
GATTCTGCGGCTTCACCGCATAGAGGACTCGCTCGAAGGTCCATAAGGTGTCGTAGCCGAGTTCTTCGGCGCGACGCGCAACCTTCGACACAGCTTCAGGACTAGCAATCGCGCCGGCGTTAGGGAGAGCAAATCCGATTCGCATCGCAGCAATGACCTCGACAAGAATGGGTTGACGACTCGGCCCTCCATACTACTCCGACCAATGAGGGTTAGCCGCCAGACAGGTCTCGCCCCAGTGGCGCTAGAAAGTAATAGCCGCGCTAGTCAGGCGGGGCTGTGCTGGGCCGCGGTAGCCGGTGGGTTCGCGAGAAAGTAATCCATCCGGTTGATGGCGGGCGGGACTGGCAAGCTTGGGCCGGACTCGGCTGTCCGGTTTTGCTGGGATCCCAGGCAAAGCGCAAAAGTTCTCAGGCCAGAGTAGCGATCACTTTATTTGCCTGCCCTCGCATCCAGTAAAATCAATCCCAGTACGCCCACGACGAACGCTCGACGACTTTCATGCAAATCGGTGTCCTTGCACTGCAAGGCGATTTTGACGCGCATCGCAAACGGCTTGAACAGCTGGGCGCCAAAGTTGTGCTCGTCAAAAAGCCCGAGCAGTTCGATGAAATTGACGGCCTGGTCATCCCGGGCGGCGAATCGAGCACATTCCTAAAACTTTTGGGCGAAACCGGCTTCGAGAAGCTCAAACAATTTGTCCACGTCAAACCCACGTTCGGAACCTGCGCCGGCGCCATCCTGCTCGCCAAGGAAGTCGAGAATCCCAAGCAAGGAGGCCTGGGCGCGATCGATATCACCGTTCGCCGCAATGCCTACGGCCGCCAGCTCGACAGCTCCATCCGACAAGGAAAACTGGGCGATGATCCGCTCGAGATGGTCTTCATCCGCGCCCCCAGGATCGAACGTGTCGGCCCCGGAGTCGAGGTCCTTGCCACCGCAGGCAGCGACCCGGTTGCCGTCCGGCAGGGAACCGTGATGGCTGCAACCTTTCATCCGGAACTGAGCGATGACACTCGCATTCACACGGCATTTCTAGAGATGGTGAGTGCGCCGAACAGAAAAAAAGCCTAAGAGCGCTCCGCTGGCCCCCTGAACCTTGACATAACACGTCGCGCGCGCCTTGTGCGATCGGATGTCTCCTAGCTCGGACTCTGAGACCGAGGACTGCGCTGGGAGACGAAAGCTGCGCCGGCCAGCCCATTCGACCGCACGAAATTTTTCCCTACAAATTCTCTTGACAAGAAAATTGCGTAACCTTACAGTTACGCATTATGCGTCACCGTGTGGTTACATATTCCCCCGAAGCCGCCTTCCACGCGCTAGCCGATCCCACGCGCCGCGCCCTGCTGGACTTGCTGCGGCAGGGAAGCCAGCCGGCCGGGCAGATTGCCAGCGCATTTTCGATTTCCCGTCCGGCGATCTCGAAGCATTTGCGGCTGCTGCGCCGGGCGCACTTGGTGCACGAACACCGCCAGGGAAGGCACCGGGTGTACCAGCTCAATCCCGAATCGCTGAAAGTCGTCGACTCCTGGCTTGCGCCATACCGCGTCTTCTGGTGCGCCAATCTATCCAGCTTGAAGAAGTTCGTCGAAACCGAATACGCCCGCGAGTCACAGTCCGGCCTTCAGGCAGATCGGGCTCACGAGGCGGTTTCCCGGGAAAGGAAGGACTAAGACAATAAAAAAAAGTACATTCACTCGCACCGCCGTCCTGCTGTTCACTGTGCTCGCAGCCTGTGCGGCGCTCGCTCAATGGGACGCACAGAAGTCCTTCGACAGACTCAAAAGCCTTGTCGGTTCCTGGCGGGGCAAGGACGCGGACGGCAAACCGGTCGAGACCTCGTTTCGCAACACTGCCGGCGGTTCCGCGCTCATGAGCGAAATCACCACCGGAGATGAAGACATGATCAGCATGATCCATCTCGACGGCGACCGCCTGCTGTTGACCCACTACTGTCCAGCGGGCAATCAGTCGCGCATGAAGGCGTCCGTGTCACCCGATGGCAAAACCATCATGTTCGATTTCATAGACGCCACTAATCTTTCAAGCTCCGAAGCCGGCCATAGGAACCGCGCAGCGGGGTGCGACTGAAATCGCCGACTTACGCTAACCGTCGCCAAGGTCCCCGGCCGCCGCCAGCCTAAGGACGACGCCTACTCGCACTCGATGCCTTCCGACGACCTCTGGCACAGCCACCAAACTTCCCCCCCTCTGTTCCCGCCATGCCCGACGGAGTTAAAATTGACGAACTGTTTTTTCGCCGCCTCATAAATTTGGGTTTTGATGTCGTCTCGCAACCAAGTCTGCGACCACGCCAATTGGGTTTTGTCACCACACAGGAGCAAATCTCCTCTTTTATCGGGCTGGATGGTGCCGCGACCAGCGATTTCACAGCGTTTGGTTTCCCCAAAATCCCAAGTTCCGAGCCGCAAATCGGGCAAGAAAACGTCGCCTTGAACATAGGCCACAAGCATGGGCTGGTTCCTAGGTCTGCATCCTGCTGCAGCCATAAGCACCAGGCAAATCCCCAACAGCCGTAATCGATGGCGGCGTTGAAAGCTCAATGTCAGAGTCCGTTTCGGCTATGGCATAAGCCAGAGCCATCTTTTGCAGCAACCTTCAGTGGAAAACAAGCTCAATCGAAGGTCAGGCCGACGGGAAGCGATCCCGATTGCGGTGCGCCGCGAGTTGTAAGAACCACGATTTGCCCGGTCGGTTCCGATCTCGTGGGTACGGCTCGTCCCCGCCGGACGGCCTGCGGTCGCGAATTGCTGCCTTTCGTCGTTTGGTGGATGCCTCGACTCGGCCGGCAATGGCAGACTCGGCGGTAGGAGGTATCACACAATGCTGAGCAATACTGCATCCGTCTTCTTGGCCAGCCTGGCATGCCTGGTGCCCGGTCTGCTCGGCCAAGTGGCGTGGGCGCAATCCTCGGCCCCGCCAGCCTGGGAGTTGCCGCATGGAAGAATGGTGACCGAGGACCGCCCTCGCAGTTACCGTTTTACGGTGGACTACAACTCGGCCAACAGCAAAGGGGAGATCATCACTCGCCAGCGTCTCACGGGAGAATACACTCGCGGGCTGGCCAACGGGGAAGTCGTATGGAACGACGTTGCTCTGGCCAACGCGGACGGTCCTGCTTCCGCGTTCGCAGCGGCGGAGAAGATGACCTTTATGGAGGGATTCCGCTATCGCAACGATCTCTCCGCTACCATGAAGCCGGACTTCTTCAAGGCTTTTCCGCCCACGGCGGTCATTGAGCGTAATCTGGTTTGGGACACGGGAATGATCGAGTGGTTTGGCCAGAATTTTTTCGAAAACCTGAAGCTCAACCAGCCCTACCACATCGCCTCTGACCACGATATGAACCTGCCGGACGTGGGCACCTTTCGCAATCGTGATGTGGTCCTAGAGTGGATCGGGCGTTCGCAAAGAAATGGCCAGGATTGCGCACTGATTGAATACCGGGCGTTTTTCAATCCGCTCGAGATTGTTAACGGCGGCATGACCCTCAAGGGACGCAGTGACTATTGGGGACAGATTTGGGTGTCGCTCGCGACCAAGCAGATCGAGTACGCCACCATCTACGAGAATGTGGGGGGCGAGATGCAATTGGCCGGCCAGAATACTCCGCAGGTGATCAGCGTCTTCCGGATCGGCAGCTTGGAACCGCTGAACTCGAAGTAAGGTGGGAGGGTATGTCTCCGATCAAGCACAAATGGACGTTTTCGCTACTTTGGATCAATCTCGCCGTGGCCATTGTGATCCTGATCCAGATCGCCGGGAATCAGATCGCAAACTTCCGCCAACTGCTAGATATGCTGGCCTATGCTCTGGTCTACGCGAACCTGACCGGAGTTCTCGGCGTTTTGGTCATGAGCCGCCTGGTGGAGAGACCGGCGCTCCGCAAGTTCCCGCTAGTTCCGGTCGTGACCGTGGGCGTTGTCGTGTTCAGTGCTGTCGGCTGTTTGCTGGCACAGACGCTTTTGATGGGCATCGGTTTCGTCGTCCCACAGCACTTCTGGCCGGAGTACTTCCGCACTCTACGCGTCGCCATGCCTCTTGCGATCGTATTCGGCTTAGGCGCTCTAGCCCACGGATCATTGCGCGGACAGGTGCAAGTGATGGAGGAGAAGCTTCGGGAGAAAGAAGTGGCGGCAGAGCGGGCACGGAAACTGGCGGTTGAAGCGCGCCTGGGTTCGCTCGAGTCGCGCATTCATCCGCATTTTCTGTTCAACACGTTGAACTCGATCAGCTCCCTGATCGCGGTGAACCCGGCCCGGGCGGAACAGATTGTGGGCCGACTGGCGGTATTGTTACGCGCCTCGCTCGACACCAGCAATCAACCCCTGATTCCATTGCAGCAGGAGTTGGCGATGGTAGAAAGCTATCTCGACATCGAAAGGGTGCGCTTCGGTGACAAGCTGCGCGGGTCGGTGGGAGTGCCGGCCGAGTTGCAGAGCGCCAAGGTGCCTCCCATGTCGGTGCAGGCGCTGGTCGAGAATGCAGTGAAGCACGGCATCACTCCGCAGAGCGGTTGCGGGGAGGTTCTGGTTACAGCATCCGCGGACAACGGCACTTTGCGGATCGAAGTTCAAGACACCGGGCCGGGCTTCGACCTCACGAAGGTTCATGCTGGTCATGGCCTGGACAATCTGGTGGAACGCCTCGATTCGCTGTTCGGCGCCCGAGCGCGTCTGAATGTTTTCCGGCGAAACAGCCATTCTGTGGTGGAGATGGTTTTGCCACGCGTATGAAACTTCGCGCCTACCTGGTCGACGATGAGCCGTTGGCGCTCGAGCGCTTACGCCGGTTACTGGAGCACACAGAACGGGTGAAAGTGACCGGCAGCACAACCGAGCCCGAGGAGGCAGTGGCGGCCTTAACCGCCGATCCACCCGACGTGTGCTTCTTGGATATTCAGATGCCGCGTCTGAATGGCTTTGAGGTTTTGGCGCGCCTGTCCAGCCAGCCCATGGTTGTTTTCACCACGGCTTACGACCAATACGCACTGAAAGCATTCGGCGTGAACACAATCGACTACCTCCTGAAGCCGGTAGAGCCCGAATCTCTGGAACGGGCTCTGAACAAAGTTGAGCGTTTGCGGGCCTTGGGTCAGCTTGCCCAGCCGGATTTGCAAGTGTTGCTCAAGCAGCTCACGGACTCGCTGCGAGACGCGAAACCCGAATATCCTGACCGGATAGCGTCGCGGCTGGGAGACCGGCTTTGGTTCCTCGACCTGGATCGAGTGGCATATTTCTATGCCGAGGACAAGTTGACGTACGCGGTATCGGAGGGCAAGGCCTACTGCGTGGACTATGCGATTGCGCAGTTGGAGAGAAAGTTGGATCCTAGAAAGTTCCTCCGCATCCACCGTAGCACGGTGGTGAACGCAATCTGGATCAAGGAAGTCACGTCGCTCCCCGGAGGAAGTTTGAATGTTCGCCTGAAGGACGCGAGAAACACAGACTTGGCGGTCGCACGCGACCGAGTACGCGAGTTCAAAGCGCGGATCGGTTACTAGTTTGCATGCCGACGCATATGTTTCGAGAGTTTTCGCCGCAGGCCTTTGACGATCCGCTCGCCGAGGGTTCCGAAAGGTTGGTCGGTGGTGATGTAGGTCCAAGTTGCTCCGCGTTCAAAACGCCGGCCATCCGGAAAATGGATCACGCCATCCCGCATCTCGGCGTTCGCCAGCGCGTCGGCAATCTCTTCTGTCAGGCAGCGATGGAAATCCGCATAGATCGCCTGTTCGCCAGTCAGAAACTCATAGAGTGGATCACGACCGCCCCAGGAGACCCAATGGATGCCGCCCTTCAGTTCCGCCACATTCGCCAGATAGTCGGACCAGAGCTCATCGATGATGGCCAGCACGAGTTGCCGACCGGCTCTTTCGAGTGCCTCGTTACCGGCGGCTTGGGTCAGTCCCAAGTATTGTTCTTCGCGTACCATCGAACGGAGGCTCCAGCCGGCGGACAGCAGAACCTCACGGCGTAAGCCATACATTTCGCGGCGGTGATGTTCGACCGTGCAGTCGTACTTCCAGAGCGTCTTCCGAATCTCCAGATTCTGACCTTCCGCGGTGCGTTGTACGCTCTCGATATCCGGATTCTCGGCAATTCCGAAACGCAGAAGCAGGTCATCGTCGAGGCTGATCAATAGGCGGGACGTTCCCGGATCGCCCTGCCGTCCCGCCCGCCCCCGGAGTTGATTGTCAATCCGTCTCGCCTCGTGACGAGTCGTGCCCAGGACGTAGAGACCGCCAAGCTCGACCACCTTCTCGCGGTCTTGGGGGGGATTCCCTCCCAGCAGAATGTCAGTGCCTCGTCCCGCCATGTTGGTCGAAACCGTCACGGCGCCGAGCGCCCCGGCTTGGGCGATAATCTCGGCTTCCGCCTCATCGTTCCGGGCATTCAGAACCGAATGATCGATACCCGCCAGGTGCAGGCTGCGGCTCAATTTCTCAGACTCCTCGATGCTCGCCGTTCCCACCAGAATGGGACGCTCGGTCTGATGGATCTTTCGAATTTCTTCTGTAAGCGCCAGACTCCGCGCCGCTTGGTCGGCATACACCAGGTCGGGGAGATCTTGACGAATGACCGGCCGATTCGTCGGAATCACCGTTACTGGCAGCCTGTACACCTGCCAGAACTCTTCGGCTTGGGTCGCAGCAGTACCGGTCATGCCGCAGATCCGCTCATACATGCGGGTGAGGCTTTGCACCGTAATCGAGCCTAGGATGCGTCCCTGTGTTTTCAGCTGCACTCGCTCCTTGACTTCAACGGCGGACTGCAGCCCCGCTGGCAATCGGCGGTTCTGGGCGATTCGGCCCTTGAACTCGTCAACCAACTCGATCGCGCCATCTTTGACGACATAATCTACGTTGCGTTTCAGCAAGGCATGCGCGTGCAGCGCATCCTGCACCGCGGTCAGAATCCGAAAATTGTCGGCATCGAACAGATTTCGACAGTCAAGAGCTGCTTCCGCTCGCTCGATGCCGGCATCGGTCAACTGCACATTGCGTGCCGCCTCATCGATGGAGTAGTGCTGGTGACGGCGCAGCTCGGCCATCAGGGAATCTACGCGGCATGCAACTGCGGAATCTTCAGGCACTCCTCCCGCTATGACGAGCGGAATGCGCGCCTCGTCGATCAAAATGGAATCGGCCTCATCGATCAGGGCAAAAACTAACGGCCGCTGGACCAGTTCTTCCGCACTCCGAGCCAATCCGTCCCGCAGGTAGTCAAAACCGACTTCGTTCGCGGTCGCATAGGTCACATCACACCGGTAGGCGGCACGGCGTCGTTCCGGGGACATGGTCTGCGAGATGTGGGCCACAGAAAGTCCGAACCAATCGTAAATCCCGCGCATCCAGGTAGAGTCGCGGCGAGCCAGGTAATCGTTGGCAGTTAGCACATGCGCGCCGCGTCCCTGACGCGCATACCAGATCACGGCCGGCACAGCCGCCAGCGTCTTACCCTCGCCGGTCTTCATCTCGGCAATGTGTCCACGTTGCATCGCGAGCGCGCCCAGCAGCTGTACGTCGAACATCCGCAGCCCAAGCACGCGCTCTGTAATCGCCGCCGCCAACGCAAAGGTTTCAATTACGTCCGCGTCGCCGCGCGCTGCTCTCGCCGCAGATTTGAGTTGATCGTCGGTTCGGGTAGACAGCTGCTCTCGTCGCTCGGTAAGGGCGCGCAGTTGATCTGCGGACTCGTGGTCCCCCAGTCCGCAAAGACGCAATAAGGTCCTGAACATGCTGGTTGCCTCCCCTTCTTTGGTGGTGACTTAGGAAAAGAAGGAGGGTACGGGAGGGGGTCGTTGGAACAGAACCGCGGCGGCGGGTTCCGGCCGGGTCCGCGATGCGTAGGTCAGCGCGGACCGCCGAATCGGTACGGAGGCCGGGACGCGCCGCGCCTCGCTGGGGAGAGGTTGTTGCGCTTCGGAGCGGCAGGCTATTTCGATAGCCGTTGCAACCTGCGCGGACGGCACGGTCGCTTGCACCGAGAGCAATGCAAGCAGCGCGGCGAACCCGTATTGCAATGCCGCTCGTGCCATTTTCGTGAGCATACCACAACTTTTCGGCATACATGGCGCCGAGTCGCCGAGCGTGTTTGGCCGACCAGGGTCGAGCCGGACTTCCAAACCAAGGCCGCGCCGCACGGCAATGGCAAGTCGATCGGGTTGAATCAGGGAGGTGTCCGATGCGAGCAGAAATCGTGCTTTTCGATGGTCGGACGTTTCCGGACGCAGCTGCCCCGCTTTGAGGCAGCCGGGGCAAGGAAGCCAAACTGCTCAAAGGAAATCAAAACTCTTTACTCTTTCACGTTATTGGTGAAAGACCGAGGTACGTCGAAACCGTAGCTCCGCAAGACTTCGCCAATCGCAGCTGTCTTGATGAACAACAAGAATTGGCTTGCCGTTTCTTTGTTCTTCGATGAGCTCAGGATGACGCAGGCCTGTTCGATTGGCGGGTATTCATCGGCCGGAACCTCAGCGTACCGCCCCTTGTCTTTCATGTTCGGAGACAAAGCGAGCGAGAGGGCGACCATGCCCACATCCGCTGAGCCCGAGACCACGAACGACGCCGTTTGTGAAATGTTTTCACCCAGCACCAGCTTGCCCTTCACTTTGTCGTAGACGTCTCCCTTTTGCATCGCGGCGACGGCGGCCTGCCCGTAGGGAGCATGCTGTGGGTTGGCAATCGCGATCTTCTGGATGGAAGGGTTCAATAGGGCCTGGATGCCAGAACTCAGGTCGAGTTTCGAGTCGTTCGGCACCCAGATCACAATCTTGCCCCTGGCATACTGATAGTAGCTGCCTGGTTCGGTCAGCCCAGCAGCCTCCAACTTCTTCGGGTAATCAAGATTGGCCGAAAAGAACATGTCAAAAGGCGCCCCATTCTGAAGCTGCTGGAAGAAGTTGCCCGACGAACCGTAACTAACCTGCACACTTTTTCCCGTCTCCTTTTGAAATCGGGCAGCGATATCTTGCATGGCAAACTGAAGGTCAGCCGCGGCAGCGACGCTGATCTGTTGAGCTGCGCACAGTTGCGAAATGCAAACCGCTGCCACAAACGCCGTCAGAGCCACTCTTCGGATGCTCATGCACTCTCTCCTAGTGTCGATAACCACCACAGGTCAATCTCAGCCAGACACATGCGGTCTGGACCATTCGAGGAAATTCGGTTCGGCCATGCCATGGGCCGCCTTATGGTCTACACGGGCTCCAATCTCAGGGAGAAAGCCATAACCCGGCGTGGCGCTGACGACGCCAAACTTAGCAAAGGCGATATCGTCAGTTTTGTCGCCAGGGCCGCCCGAGCAATGATCCAGAAGGATGGACTCTTCACTGCACGTCCACGATTCTCAAAGTCGTCACCTGTCGCACCCAACGCGCGATTCTTTTTTCATCGGGAATGACGATCCGGTATGGTCCCTCTTTCTCATCCAGGGGTTTTCCATTTCGCAAGAAAGCCAGCACGATCTGCCGATCGGTAAAGGCCGGATCTAGTTCCGGGAGGGCAATCACAATCCGGTACCCGTCGGCGGCCTCCACCAGAAGACACGAGGCGAGTCGTTTTCCTCTCAGAGATTCCCCGAAACCAACCCCCGCTTTTTCGAGCAAGGCTTTGACTGAGACTCCGACAAAGGTGACTGGCGCATCCGAAGAACCGGTCGTGACGGTGGTAGTCGGCAAGGCCTCGATGTCCGCCTTTGTCAAAACCGTCTGCTTTCCGATTTCTGTCTGGATGGTGAGCTGCTGACACTGAACTAGGATGGCGTCCAGCATTAGGGCAATAAGGAACGCAAGAAAGAGTCGTTTCTTCATCTCACACTCGCAGAATCATCACTTCTGTAGCTTTCACGAGAGCCGCAGCAGTCTGCCCGGGCTTGAGCTACATTTCCCGGGCCGAGCGTGCCGTAATACGTAATAATGGACGTGATTTGCTGGCGGCCAATCGAGATCATCCCCTCTGCCATCAGGCCGCTGACGCGGACCGCGTCGACCCACCAGTTGGTTACGGCACTGACGCGGCGAAGTGCCTGTTTGCGATCCATCTCGGTTCTGCCTCGCGTCCGGAAAAGGAACCTGTCGATTTCACTCTGCGGGATGCGGTGATG
>PKYX01000507.1:0-5029 GCA_003132825.1 Acidobacteriaceae bacterium | reverse complement strand
GTTCCTCAGCATCGGAGGAAAATCGTTGGGGTCGCTGCGGTTAGGTCTCGCGTCAGCGCAACCAGAGTCCGTGATGACCGCCCAGATCTGTATATTCATCAACATCATAACTGTATTTCTCATATACTTCCGGTTTNNTCGAAGGCAGTACCTGAGCGAGACCAGTACAATAGGGACGCAATCGCACGCCCAGGAGACAGAATGGCGTCTGCATCCGCGGCTTCGACTTCCACCCCGTTGCCCCTGCGGGTTGAGGGACTGGTTAAGCGCTTCGGCGAGCTGACTGCCGTCGATAGCATTGCCCTCGAATTGAACCGCGCGGAATGTTTGGGATTGCTCGGACCGAATGGAGCAGGCAAAAGCACGCTGATCCGCAGCATTGTCGGTCGCGTGGTTCCGGACGCCGGCAAGGTGTCGGTTTTCGGGCATCCGGCGGGTTCGATCGGGGCACGGATGGCGTTGGGATGGGTTCCGCAAGACATTGCACTCTATCCCCGGCTGACCTGCCGGGAAAATCTGGAAGCGTTCGGCCAATATCACGGCCTGCGGAGTGCTGCCCTGAGAACGGCGGTGGCGCGCTGCCTGGACTGGGCAGCGCTGGGCGATCGCGCTGAAGACATCGTGAAGAATCTCTCTGGAGGAATGAAGCGGCGGTTGAACATGGCGGCCGGACTCATTCACCAACCCGGAGTGATGCTGATGGACGAGCCCACGGCCGGTGTTGACCCGCAATCGCGCAACCGTATCTTTGAAATGATCGAGAAGCTGCGCGGCGAGGGGATGTCCATCATTTACACCACACACTATATGGAAGAGGCGGAACGGTTGTGCGATCGAGTCGCGATCATTGATCACGGGCGCATCGTTGCGCTGGGAACCAAAGACGAGCTGGTGCACAATGCTTTTGCGTCCCGCAGCGAAGTGTTGGCTCGGTTCGACAGCATGGACGACGGTGTCGGGGCGTGGGTAGAACAACGCGGCGGGCTCTTTGATAACGGCTTAGCCCGGTTTTCTGTTGAGCATGCGACCGACATCGCGGGATTGCTCGACGCGGCAGCCAAGGCGGGACACGAACTGGCGGATGTCTCGCTGCGGAAACCCAACCTGGAATCGGTATTTCTCCACTGGACCGGAAGGGAGCTACGCGACTGATGATTCCGATCATCCGCACTGCTTGGACTGCCCTGCGCCGCGACCGCGGCGCTCTCGCTCTGAGTTTCATTTTGCCGGTCGCCTTTTTCACCATCTTTGCCGTAATCTTCGGCGGGCGCACTAACTCCACGCCGAAGGTCAGCGTCATCGTGGTCGACGAGGACCATAGCGGGGCGTCGCAAAAGCTGATCGAGGGGCTGAGCGAAGAATCCCTTTCGGTGATCACCAGGCCAGCCCCGAAGCGGGGTGTGGAACAAGACGACTATACCGCCGCAACCGCTGAAGACGCCGTTCGAGGTGGCACCGCCCCGGTGGCGCTCATTATCCCGCCAGGCTTTGGCGCAAATCCGATTTCGTTCGGCGGCGGCAACCCGCGCGTCTCAATCCAACTGCTGAAGGACAGCAGTGACATGGTTGCGCCGCAGATCATCACCGGACTCCTGCAGAAGGTGGCGATGACCGCAATGCCCGAGGTCATGGCGGAGCAGGGAGCAAAGTACGTGGATGAGTACGCTGGCGGGTTTACGCCGGAACAGCGGAAGAGAATCGACAGCGGTCTCGAGGAACTCCGTAATCGAGAGAGTAGGGAAGCCAGCGGTCCCGAGAGGCATCACGACCCGAACCGTGGCATGCCAATTTCGGTTACCACGCGAGATGTCGTCGGTCAAAACAAGAACAATCCGATGGTGTCCTTCTACGCAGCGGCCATCGGGGTCATGTTCCTGCTCTTCACTGCCAGCAGCGCCGGCGGGTCTTTGCTGGACGAAGCCGAAAGTGGGACACTTGACCGGGTTCTCAGCTCGCGAGTCACCATGGGGACGCTACTGGCAGGAAAGTTGTGCTATTGCTCTCTGTTGGCGTTCTCGCAACTAGTCGTGATGTTTGTTTGGGCCTGGCTCGTTTTCAAACTTGATTTCATTCCGCACCTCGCCGGCTTTGCCATCATGGGAGTCTCCACGGCTTTCGCGGTGGCGGCGTTCGGGATGCTACTGGCCAGTACATGTCGAACCCGCGCGCAGCTCGGCCCTCTATCCACGCTCGTAATTCTCATCATGTCCTCGGTCGGGGGGAGCATGTTCCCGCGTTTTCTCATGCCGGAAGCAATGCAGAAGGCAGGACTGCTCACGATTAACGCCTGGGCGATCGACGGTTTCACGAAAGTTTTCTGGCGCGATGAGCCGATCTCGCACCTGTGGCCGCAGGTGCTGGTGTTGCTCGTTGTGGGCATCGCATTGTTCTTAATCGCTCGCAAACTCGCGCGACGCTGGGAGTTTTCCTAACTCCCTGCCTCAAGAATGGCACGACTCATCGGGGAACGGAAACCTAGGATGGTTGACCGTGCCGGAGCCCGGCACCCTGCCTCGCGATTGCAGGCTATCTGAACCCGCTGAACGAGGCGAAATTAACATTCCGAAGATGCCGGCGGTCCTTTACGAGCTTTGGCTGCAGCCGGGCAAGTTGGATGTGTCAGGAACTCTGCCCACGAATCGTTCTTGGAGTCGACGGTTGAGCGCCACCGTCTACGATCTCCATGGGCAAATGCATGATGAAAGGAACGATCACTCCATTTGCAATTGTCAAATGAGGCAATTACGATGGTTTTCCCAGGGCCCATTCGCATCCTGACTTTCCGCATGCCGGGGAAAACGGCCGATCGAGTGCAGGATGACCGCCGGCGAGTGTTCCGCAGACTCAAAGTCTCACCGCAGAGTCTCGGCCGTCGTTTTTCTCTCGAGCTTTGCGAGCAGCGATGGGGAATGTATTTTTCGGCTGACGACGAGGACGATGCCATGAATCGCCGGACATTTGTTACCCACACCGGAAGCTTGCTGGCCTCTGCGGGGATACCCCGCGATGTAGCGGCGCAACCTGCAGCGGGGGATGCACAGATACCTCACACATCGATTCACCGCGTCGAAGCGGATGGTGTAACTGTGTTTTACCGGGAAGCCGGCGCAGCGGACGCCCCGGTGGTGCTCTTGCTGCATGGTTTCCCGACCTCGTCGTTTCAATACCGAGAGTTGATCCCGCGTCTGGCAGGCCGTTATCGAGTCATCGCCCCCGATCTTCCAGGGTTTGGGTTCACCGAGGTCGCTGAGCAGCGTCATTACAAGTACTCCTTCGACGCGCTAGCGCAAACCGTACTGGCCTTCACCGATGCGCTCGGTCTCAAGCAATATGCCTTATACGTCTTCGACTATGGCGCTCCGACAGGCTTCCGCCTGGCAATGGCGCGCCCGAAGGGCGTCACCGCCATCGTTTCGCAGAACGGCAATGCTTACGAAGAAGGCCTTGGGCCCGCCTGGGCTCCGAGCCAGCGCTACTGGAGCGACCCATCTCCGGCGAATCGCGAGGCGATGCGTGAGGCACTAACGCCTGAGGCGTTTCGATGGCAATACACCGACGGCGTACCAAACCCGGATGCAGTCGCTCCGGAGGGCTATACTCTCGATTCTGCGCTGATTGCGCGGCCCGGCAGAATCGATATTCAATTGGATCTCTTCCTCGACTATCGAAACAACGTAAAGCTGTATCCGGCTTTTCAGACCTACTTCAGGACAGCCAAGCCACCGCTGCTCGCCATCTGGGGGAAGAACGATACGGCATTTCTCCCCGCCGGCGCACAAGCGTTCCGGCGAGATGACCCGAACGCGGTTGTGCAGTTGCTGGATACGGGACACTTCGCACTCGAAACGCACGTGGTGGAGATCGCAGCTGCCATGATGCAATTCCTGGCGACGACTGCAGGGTAGACCTTGATTGGGCGACAGCGCGATGTGGAGATGACGCTGCGAGGAAATCCGCGACGGCTAAGAAGATTCAACTACTCGAGAAGAAACTACTTTCCTGAAGAGGAAGGGAACATTTGTAGGCCTCTCCCCGGTAGTAATGCGAGGGGGCCCGGCTCTCGCCACACTTGGTGGTTGAGGCTGTTTGCCGGACCCTGTCATACAAAAGCGAAAGAAGGTGAGCGATGGAGAGTTTGTCTCGATGGGTCGTTCTGGGAGTTTTGCTCTCCGCAGTTGCACTGCCGATGGTGCCACAAGTTTCTGATTCTGAGGGCAACAAGGTGGCGGCGGAATCAGACTGGTCCGAGTTGAACCTAAGCATGGAAAAGATGCATGTTGCCATGGCATCGGTCGCGCCATCAGGCAAAAGTGACGTTGATTTTGTCCGGTTGATGCTTCCGCATCATCAGGCGGCAATCGACATGGCGAAAACGCAGCTGCTCTTTGGCAAAGATCCGCAAATGCGCCGACTCGCGCAAGAAATCATCACCGACCAGCAATCGGAGATTGAGTTGATGCAATTTTGGCTGAAACAACACCCGCCGCAAAACAAATGAGGTGCCTGCTTTCCCGCGAGCTAGGAGAGATATGAAGATCATTCGCTGTTTGCCAATATTCTGTTTGCTTTCTTGTGGGTTTGCACAACAAGCGCCGTGGGGGCGGGCGGACGTTCCAATCTCGAGCCACGATCGGGTTTACGTGGCGGATCAGACTTCAAACACGGTTTCTGTCATCGATCCTTCCACCAACCAGCTGCTGGGTGTGATCAGGCTGGGCGATCCGGTGCCCGGCGCTCTCAGCCCACTCTACAAAGGCCAGCTCCTGGTGCATGGCCTCGGTTTTTCACCCGATTCAAAGACACTTGCCGTGGTGTCGGTTGGCTCCAATTCGGTCACGCTGATCGACACGGCGACGAACCGGGTGAAGGGGACGATCTACGTGGGGCGGTCGCCTCACGAAGCATTTTTCACGCCGGACGGACGCGAATTGTGGGTGACGGTGCGCGGCGAGGACTACGTGTCCGTCATTGATCCTACGCTGATGCAGGAGACCCGCCGGATCAAGATGGCCAACGGTCCGGGCATGAC
>PKYX01000399.1 GCA_003132825.1 Acidobacteriaceae bacterium | reverse complement strand
GTCGACGCGGAAGAGTGTCTGCGAGGTGCGTTCTGGACCGATGTACGACCCGCATTGCGCGAGTGGCGGCACAGCCACGGATTACCGGAAGATCCTTTGCAGGCTTTCAAGCAGAGCGGATATCTCGAACGAATCACCGCCGAGCGGCGAGAGCGCAATGCGGCAATCGTGACCACCTACGCATAGCGTTCAGTTTCATCTCTAGAACGTTTTCTGTTTCTTCACCAGCGAGCGCAGCCGATTGGCCAGCACAGCGGGCCCTCCAACCAGCGAAGGGCCGCCGATATCAGCGTGTCGTCGGATATCCCAATCAGTATTGCACCGTGAAACTGTACAAACCCGAACCGGCTTCGTACACCGCCTTGCCGCTCTCATGCGCCACCAGGGAAATCCCCGCGCTCTGGCTGATGTCTTTTCCGTCCTCGAGAATTCGCGTGGTCGCGTCGGCCGGAAAATAGAGCAGCCCCGTGGTGTTCGGCGGAATCGCGACGGTCCACGTAACCGTGCTTCCGTCGTCCTTCCAACTTGAACTGATCGGTCCGAACGCCGAATCGTAGGTCGCCTTCGCCTCTTTCAGGCTCGCGTCGAACTGCGGATGCAGAATAACGCGCTGGAACGCTGGCTCGGCGGCATCTTCGTCGATGCCGGCCGCGTAGCGGTAGAGCCACTCCGCCACGGCGCCGTAGGCGTAGTGATTGAATGAATTCATCGACGGATCGGCCATCATCTGGTCCCCATTCCATCGTTCCCACATCGTCGTGGCCCCATGTTCAATCATGTATCCCCACGAAGGATAAGTGGTCTGCATCAGCAAGCGGTAGGCAACATCACTGTGGCCGCTGTTGCTGAGCTCAAGCATTAGATACGGGGTGCCCAGGAACCCGGTTGTGAGGTGCCAATCGTGAGCCTTGATGTCGTCGGCTAGTTTCTGCGAAGCAGCGGCGCGCAGGCTGGCAGGCAGAAGCTGCATGTGCAGCGCGAGAACGTAGCTCGTCTGGCTGCCGTTCCCGACCGTGCCGTCCGGCTTCATGTATTGCTGATCGAAGGCCGAGCGAACTTGATCAAAGAGCTTGGCGTATTTCTCAACGTCGCTCGGATGGTCCAGCACTTGCGCGATGCGAGTCATCAGCGAAGCATCGTAGGCCCAGAACGCAGTCGCAATCAGATCTTTTGAGGTCTCGCTGCCGATAGCCAGCCAATCTCCGTAGTCGTTTCCACGCTCTTTGAGCCACAAATGGTTCGGGTTTGAACTTTCGAGATGATCCATCCACTTCTCCATCGCTGCCCAATTCTCATCCAGAATACGGGTGTCTCCATACTGCACATAGGCAGTCCACGGGATCACCACTCCGGCATCCGCCCAACCCGCTACGCTGTTAGAAACGTCTCCGACCATGGGAGACACGTCGGTAAAGCCGCCGGAAGACACCTGAGCGTCACGAATGTCGGCGGTAAACTTATGAGAAAAGGCCGCGAGGTTGGCGTCGAACGTGGCGGTTCGCCAGAAAACCTCAGCATCTCCCATCCAGCCCAGACGCTCATCGCGCTGCGGACAGTCGGTGGGAACGCTAAGAAAGTTTCCCCGCTGGCCCCAAAGAATATTGCTCCAGAGCCGGTTGACCATTGCACTTGCCGTCTGGAATTGAATCGTGAACGGCGCATCGGTGTGGAAGACAACTCCCTCGACCGCATCATTCCTCGGCGTGCCCGGATATCCGGTGATTTCGATGTAACGAAAACCGTGAAAGGTAAAATGCGGTTCGAACACTTCATTTCCTTGACCCCGCAGGGTGTAAGTATCGGTGGCTTCAGCGGTGCGCAGATTGTCCGTATAGAGCTGTCCATTAGACTGGAGAACTTCTCCAAACCGCAGCTGCACCTTAGTTCCCGCGCGGCCTGAAACATGCAGCCGCTCCCATCCCACCATGTTCTGCCCGAGATCGAAGATGTAGACGCCCGGAGCCGGATTGGTCATTGTTTTTGGTTTCAACGACTGCTCGACCCGCATCGGCTGGAAATCCTGTGCGACCAGCGCTGCTCGGGGCGCAGATTCCACCGCAGCGGCGCTCCAGCGTGCGTCCGAGAAGGACGGCTGGTCCCAGCCCGTCGGCTCGAGGCGCGCGTCATAGACTTCGCCGTTATAGATCTCCGCATGCAAAATCGGTGATTGCGTCGTCGTCCACGACTCATCCGTCACAATGGAATCGCGAGTTCCGTCGGTATATTCAACTTCCAGTTGCACCAGCAATCGAACCGGCGGCGGCCCAAAATTGTAGCGGGTTTGGTTCCAGGTCAACGCATCGGCGTACCATCCCCCTCCCAGAATCGCCCCAATCGCATTGCTGCCCTGCTTCACTTGCGGAGTCACGTCGTAGACTTGGTAGACGATTCGCTTGCGATAGTCGGTCCAACCGGGGGCCAGGACATCGTTACCGACGCGCCCACCGTTCAGGAAGAGCTGATAGCTACCCAATGCCGTGGAATAGATTCGCGCCGAGCGGACTTGCTTGGCCAAAGTGAATTTCCGCCGCAGCAGGCTCGCCGGTAGCGCGGGCCAGGGAGTTCCGAGCGGCCCTTGTCCCACATCGGCGATGGCCGCAGCGGGGGACCAGGATGAATCATCAAAAGTCTTCGTAACCCAGTCGGTATCGGACTGCCCGACGGCGGCTTTCCAATCTGGTCCAGTAAAGAACCGCTGTATTTTGCCGTCCGGCATGCGAAGGCGAAGCATCGCAATCAAGCCCACCGGATGTGGGGCGCGACCGCGGGCATTGTTAACAACTACTTCCGCCGCCAGTTCATTGCTCCCTTTGGTAAGCAACTGACCGACCGCAATCACCCGAAAATATCCCCAGGGATGACGCGGCCCGTAACCCATGACTGGCTCGGCTTCTAGGACCTGTTTGCCGTTGACCCACGCCGCCACATTGTCTTTGCCAGTGACGAACAAGACGCCTTGCTGGGGCCGTTCTCGCAGATTTAGACGAAAGCGGAATTCGTGTTTTCCAGGAGTTGCCGTGGAGAGGCCGTTGTCTTTGGCGTCCCAAATCCATTTCACTCCGGACTCGTAGTCGCCCCGCTCCACCGGCAGATCATGAGTGATCCATTTCGCCTTCCAGTCCTGCGCTGAGAGCAAACCCATTTCCCACCACCCTGCCTCACTGTAGGCCGATGCCTGCCCTTGCTGGTCCCACACTCGCACTTGCCAGTAGTAGCGCCGCCGCGACGCAAGCGCAGGACCCGCATAGGCCACATTCACCGACTGGGCGGAATTCACCGGCCCGCTGTCCCAAACATCACCTTGCGCCAGAGTGTCCGCGGAACTGGCCACTCGGATCTGATAAGCCGTCTGTCTTGCGCCGCGGCGAGTATCTTGCAGTTGCCAGGAAAGCAGCGGATGCGCGATATCGATGCCCAAAGGATTCTCCATCGACTCGCATCGAATTNNAAACGCGTCTTGTTTTGGCCTACAGATATGGTGACGGGCGAAATACCGCAGATACGGAACGGCTCGACGACAGGGTCGAAAGGGGCTACGAACATTTAAGGTTCCCTCAGGTCCGTAAGGTTTCCGGATTGTACTTGTTCTTCTTTTGAATTTGCAGAAACTTTCGCCGGGGAACCGTCTTTGGGCTGGCATCGGCGACTAGATTGCGGGGTCCGAGATCGCGGACGACTTCGGCTTNNGTTCGATATGCATCCTCAAGCAGAAAGATTCCGGGCAGGTCGCCGCCTTCCGTTTTTCGGAATCGCGTTGGCCCAACTTCTTCCAAACGGCCTCGGCTCGGATTTCGAATTGCTTTCTTGGCTTCATCAGGCGTCAGCATCGTTAGCACGGAAACGGCGGCGAGAAACTGCTGAAAATCGGAGCCAACATTGGCCAGCATCCCGCGCAATCGGGATTTGGCCATGTCGCGCCCAATGCGGGTTGACTATCTCAAAGGTCGCAGTTTCCCTTTATTTACTTAGACTTGGCTCCCTTATTCGCGAACTTCGTGACGCCGGATGTAGGAACATATTGGGCACCAGTTCTCGCGAAACCGGCCTGCGCGCGCCTCTAAAGCCTCTTCTCCATTTTGTGTAGAAATTTAGTATAATTATGTTCTCCTCCAGGGTTTACCTGTCCCTCCCAGGTTGCTCAAATCTCCATCGCATGGAAGCAATTATGCCGGCATTGCCACAAAAGATCCGCACGGGTCTCATAGAGTTACGCACCGATATCGGTCCGGTGTATGTGAGACCGTCATTTTGGGAACGCATCTATTTGCTCTGGACGTTCCGCCATTTTCGCAGCCTGCCACAGCTAGTGCTGAACCGGCACCAGCGAGAACTGATTGATAAATTGTCCCGGACTGCAATCGCCAGTCGCACCGAGTCGATCTCCATGACCTCCATCATCGGCGCGGTTGAAAACGTGTGCTTGATGCAAGATTGGAAAACGGAAGCGGCAGCGACCACAAGCAAGCTCGTCGAGATGAGGACAAGCAGCGCGGACTTCGCCGCGCCACAAGCGGTGGGCTGTGAAGGGATTTCGATCCGATCGAATCGTGCCGCATATAACCGAACCGATATCGGGCGTTCCCGACAGCCAGGCAAACTTCAATACATCTCAGCGCCTAAACAAGATTCCGCACAGCAAAGCGAAACCAAAGAAGCGAGTTCGGCGCCAGTGGATTCGGGTACACGTAGCACCCGGAGTCGAAATAAGCTGGGATGGACCCTTGTTGCTGTGTGTGGTGCGGCGCTGCCGGGGATTTTGCTTTATTTTCGAGCCGGTCGGCTTGTGCCGTCGCGACCCGCATCGCAGGTCACGATCGAGTCTCACAAGCCCGCTTCGGGGATCGAACCCGGGGCCGCTGCTGCGCCGCAAGATAAAGCTCAGCCCTCCGTGCCTGCGGAATCGAGACAACTGGCACCCACCATTGCCCTCAAACCACCATCCCCGGCAGTTTCCTCCAGACAACTTGAGAGTCGGCAGCGCAAGAGGGTGATCGTCACTCAGCCACCAGCTGCGAGAATGAACCCGGCTCCGGCGGAACGCCTGCAAGTTGCAGAAGGACCAGAGGGCGGCTTTAGCTACCCAGTTGCTCCGAATCCAACCCTGACCGGAAAAGTCAGTCTGAAGGCCGTGATTGGCGCCGACGGAACTGTGGTGAAAGTCGACGTGCTTAGCGGGAACCGCGTGCTCGCAGGTGCCGCAGTACGGGCGGTGCGGCATTGGCGCTATCGTCCCCACGAACTGAATGGCCATGCGGTCGAAGCAGAGACGAACATAGCGATCAGCTTCGTCGGCGACGACGCAGTCTCCATCAGCTTCCCTGCAGCCCACTGATATGGAGTGACGTGTCAATAGCTGCTAAGTCCCACCGTTAGACTCGTGGCGGTTTGCCCTGTGAAGGATGATCTGGGGCTTGATAATGCGCTCACCGGAAATGTACCGATCCTGTCGCCAGTGCAATCTCCTGTGCCGACCAACAACGCCAGCGCGCTTGTGCAGCCGAGCTTCGATGAGGAGACCTGAGAAGTGCGGGGAGCGAGGAAGCCCCACCGCAGCTTCTGCAGTCAGGAAACTGCTTCTAGCTTGAGGATATTGACCGATAATGTAGAGCTGGATTTTGCAGCACTTTCGTCAGTTTCGGGCCGTGGAGCGCGCCGGATGTCAAATCAACGCGCCAATCTTCAGTCAACAACAGCGTGCGATTCAAGTCCAGGTACTCCGCATGGAGATCAGGTCCGGCCAGCGATAAATTAACGTGTCCATTGAAACCCACATTGATGTCCTCTCCATTGTCGTAGCGGCGATTGTCCCAGGCGAGCCAAGGACACTCGATATCGGGAGCCTTTCCAC
>PKYX01000103.1:872-6579 GCA_003132825.1 Acidobacteriaceae bacterium | reverse complement strand
GCATCATCAACGAGCCGACGGCCGCGGCGCTGGCGTACGGGCTCGACAAGAAAAAGGACGAGACCATCGCCGTGTATGACTTCGGCGGCGGGACCTTTGACATCTCGATTCTCGAAGTCGGGGAAGGCGTCATCGAAGTCAAGGCGACCAACGGCGATACCCATTTGGGTGGGGACAACCTGGACCAGCGCATTGTCGACTGGCTGATCGACGAATTCAAGAAGGACGAAGGCCTCGATCTGCGCGGCAAGGGCAACGAGATGGCGCTGCAGCGTCTGCGCGACGCGGCAGAGCGGGCCAAGATTGAGCTCTCGACCACCATGGAGCACGAGATCAATCTGCCGTTCATCACCGCTGACGCCGGCGGCCCCAAGCATCTGGTCAAGAAGCTGACCCGAGCCAAGCTGGAGTCGATGGTGGAAGACATCATTCAGCGCTCGGTCGGGCCCTGCAAACAGTGCATGAAGGACGCAGGCGTCGACGCCAGCAAGATTAACGAAGTCGTGTTGGTCGGCGGGCAAACCCGCATGCCGCGCATCCAGGCGCTGGTCAAGGACCTGTTCGGCCGGGAACCCCACAAGGGCGTGAATCCAGATGAAGTGGTGGCAGTCGGCGCGGCCATTCAGGGTGGCGTTTTGGGCGGAGAGGTAAAAGACCTGCTTCTGCTCGACGTGACTCCGCTGTCGCTCGCGATCGAGACGCTCGGCGGCGTGGCCACGCCAATGATTCCGCGCAACACCACCATTCCGACCAAGAAGACGGAAACCTTCTCGACCGCCGCGGACAACCAGACCTCGGTTGAGGTGCACGTGCTGCAAGGCGAGCGGCCGATGGCGGCGCAGAACCGCACGCTGGGCAAGTTCCACTTGACCGGGCTTCCTCCGGCTCCGCGGGGCATGCCGCAGATTGAAGTGACGTTCGACATCGATGCCAACGGCATCCTCAACGTGACCGCGAAAGACATGGCCACGGGCAAGGACCAGAAGATTACGATCACCTCCTCTTCCGGCCTGAGCAAGGAAGAAGTCGAGCGCATGGCCAAGGAAGCTGACGCGCATTCCGCCGAAGACAAGGCGCAGCGCGAACAGATCGAAGCCAAGAACCAGCTCGACTCCATGGTCTATAGCGTGGAGAAGATGCTCAAGGAGCACGGCGACAAGATATCGGGCTCGGAGCGAGGCGACGTCGAAAACGCAGTCGCCGACGCCAAAAAGGCGCTGGAGTCAGCCGACAAGGCGCAAATGGACAAGGCTCGCGAAGCCTTGACCCAGGCCTCGCACAAGCTGGCCGAGCAGATGTACAAGGCCGCCCAGCCGCCCGCTGGGGCGGGAGCGGGCGCGAGCGCGGGCCCTGGTCCGGCTCCGGGGAGCGACGGCCAGGCCAAAAAGGATGAGGGCGTGATCGACGCCGAGTACGTGGACGTCGAGGACAAGAAATAGGTTCCGGCTTCGCGAGCGGAGCTGAAGTAGGTGGCGCGGGCGGGTCGTGCCCGCGCAGCTTGGCCACGGATTAGCACGGATCCCCACGGAAGAAACACGCCGGGGGAATCGGTGAAAATCTGTGGCTAGCTTTTTAGATTGGACCCCCGGGGGGAGGTAGAGACTTGCAATTTAAGATTGGCGATCAGGAATATTTCTTAAGCTTCGTCGAGGATGAGCGGCGCTGGTATGTGTTTGCGCCCACTGCGAGCGGAATGCGGCGCATTCCGGTATACGTGGATGCGGGGAAATATGAGCGTTTCGGGCTGGCGGAAGCGGGAAGCCACAAGACGCAGAACTAGCCGGTGCTAAGTTTTAGCTGAGCGATGGCCACCACTACCAAGAAGGACTATTACGAAATCCTCGGGGTCAAGAAGTCGGCCTCTGCCGAGGACATCCGCAAGGCATTCCGCAAACTTGCGCGCAGGTATCATCCCGATGTCAACCCCGGCGATAAAGCAGCCGAAGAGAAATTCAAGGCCCTGTCGGAGGCCAACGACGTACTGAGCGATCCAAAGAAGCGCAAGATCTACGACCAGGTCGGGTTCTATTCCGACAACATCGATGCCGCCACCGCGGAAGCCTACGCCCGCGCCGGGGGCGGAGCCGGCGGTTTCCCCGGCCCTGGCGCCCAGCCCGCAGGACACGGTCCCCAGGGCTCCCAGTTCGATTTCAGCGGCTTCGACTTCTCCGATATGGTCGAAGGCGCTCGTGGACGCAAGACGACAGGCAGCGGCGGCTTCCGCGACATTTTCTCCGGCATTTTCGGCGGCCACGGCGCCGCCGCCGAGGAAGGTCCGGAGCCTGGGTCCGATCTCGAGTATCAGGTCAACGTACCCTTCTGGACCGCCATCCGTGGCGGAGTGATGCGCCTCAACATCACCCGACACGACGCTTGCGGCAACTGCGGCGGTCATGGTTTCATCCAGTCCGCCGGCACTTGCCCGGAATGCGGTGGCAAGGGGCAAGTCACCCAGACCGGCGGGCGCATGAAGTTCAACACTCCCTGCCCGCGTTGCCACGGCACGGGGAAGAATGTCACCACCTGCCCGGGTTGTCACGGCGAAGGTACGGTCGAGCGCACAGAGCCGCTCGAAGTCCGCATTAAGGCCGGCACCCGGGATGGCCAGCGCATCCGGATTGCTGGCAAAGGCAACGCCGGGATGCACGGCGGCACCACCGGGGACCTGTACGTCATTATCCGCACCGGCGACCATCCTGTGTTCCGCCGCGAAGGGGACGACATCCACCTCATCGTGCCGGTGAGCGCCACCGAGGCGGCGCTCGGCGCCAAAATCGAGGTGCCCACCATCGATGGGCGCACGCTGCTCAAGATTCCGCCCGGAACCCAATCGGGGCAGAAGCTCCGCTTACGGGAGAAGGGCGTGCCTTCCGCCACCAAAGACGGCGTCCGCGGCGACGAGATTGTCGAGATCAAGCTCACGGTTCCGATGCCTCGCGATGAGCGCTCCAAGGAAATCCTGCGTGAGCTGGCCAAACTGAACCCAGAGGATCCGCGGGCCGACTTGTTCAAAAACGTTTGACCGCAAGCCCAGAGATTTCCCCGTTTCCTGGTCATGGCTTTCCCCGTCATTCTGGTGCACCCGACCTCGCCTGCCCGCCCCTGAATCCGCTCCGGACCGGGCCTCCCGCGCCGCTTTTGGCGACTGATCCTGGGGCCCGGGGCGATTACCTCCNNATTTCCCGTATTCTTCGACTGCGAAGTAACTTCAGCGGAGCTTCTGGAATCCAACCCACCAGAAGACCCAAAAGCGCCTGTGGAGGGCGTGATGGTGTGGCTGAGAGTGATTCGCCCCAGGGAGGAAGCCATCGAAATTGGCCACCGCTAGCGCGCCTCGTCAACAACTCCAGCCGCCTTCCGCTGTTTCTCGCCGGGAAAAACCTTCCAGCCGGAAAAAGTTTGTTCGCCTCACGCTTTGGCCCCTAGTCGCGGCCACGTTTTTCATGGTGTCGGGTGGCACCTACGGCACCGAAGACATCGTGCACGGGGCCGGCTACGGTCGGGCGATTCTGATTCTGCTACTGACTCCGCTGCTGTGGAGCCTGCCCACCGCTTTCATGATCGGTGAGCTCTCGAGCGCTCTCCCCTACGAGGGCGGCTATTACGCTTGGGTGCGCCGCGCCATGGGGAATTTTTGGGGATTTCAGGAAGCCTGGCTGTCGTTGGTCGCTTCGATCTTTGACATGGCGATCTACCCGACGCTGTTCGTTGTCTATCTCACGCGCATGTTCCCCTGGTTCCGAGAAGGACATCGCGGCTGGGTTGTGGGCTTGGTGGTCGTCGCCGCCTGTACGCTGCTCAATATTGCCGGCGTCCGGGTGGTTTCGACGACGTCTTTGTGGCTGTTCTTCGCCCTATCCGCGCCTTTTGCCCTGATCGTGGTCCTGGCCCCGTTCAAGTACGGTGCTCTGCTGCACGCCGTGACTACGCCGACTACTTCCAAAGTGGATATGATTGGCGGCGTGCTCATCGCCATGTGGAACTACATGGGATGGGACAACGCCTCGACCATTGCTACCGAAGTCGAGCGCCCACAGCGGACCTACCCCCGAGCCATGCTGGTCGCAGTTGCGATCGTTGCCCTGAGCTACGTTCTGCCGGTAGCGGCCTTGTGGATGACTGGGCTGGCACCGAGCGCCTGGGAGACGGGCTCGTGGGCGGAAATTGCCGGACTGCTCGGCGGCCCGCTTCTGCGGATCGGCTTAGTGATCGGAGGAATGGTCAGCGCCTTCGGTATGTTCAACGCCCTGGTCATGAGCTACTCGCGCCTGCCTCTGGCCATGGCCCAGGACGGCATGCTGCCGCGCGTCTTCGGCAAGGTGAACCGCCGGCGTGCCCCCTGGGTTGCCATTTTGGCGTGCGCCGTGGGCTGGGCCATGTGCCTGGGATTGGGCTTCGAGCGCCTGGTCACCATCGACATCCTCCTCTACGGCACGAGCCTGGCGCTGGAATTTGTGGCGCTGATCGCCCTGCGCGTACGCGAGCCTGAGCTGCCGCGCGCCTTCCGTGTTCCCGGCGGGATGTTCGGAGCCATCGGCATCGGCATCATGCCGGTTTTGCTGCTCGGGTTCTCGGTGATTCGCAGCGAGAGCGAGCAGGTGTGGGGCATGAGTTCTTTGGCCTTCGGCATGATTCTCATGGGGGCCGGCGTGGTCGCTTATTTCCTCAATCACGCCGTTCGGCCGGCGGGATGGACCACGGAAGAAAGGCCTCAACCCGCCGCTTAGAAACCCAGCCACGGAGGAGCGCAGAGCTCAACGGATCTCTGTTTTGATCCGTGGGAATGCACGCCCCTCCGTGGCCGATTTGTTTTTGTTGTAGATTGGTAGGGTCATCCCATGACCAAGCGCAAATCCAAAGGCGCCTACATGATCTCGGCGGTAGCCGAGATGTACGGGGTTCATCCCCAGACCCTGCGCCTGTATGAGCGCGAAGGCCTGCTCAAACCATCCCGCACCGAAGGCAACACGCGTCTCTACACCGACGAAGATCTGCAGCGGCTGGAGTTCATCCTGTCACTGGCGCGGGATTTGGGAGTGAACATCAGCGGCATGGCGATCATCCTGCAAATGCGCGAGCGCATGGAAGAAATGCAGCGCCAGATCCAGGAGTTTGTGCAATACATCCAGCAGGAAGTCCTGACCCGCGCCACCGCTGCCACGGACGCATCGAAGGGCGCGATCGTGCCGGTGCGAAGGCAAGTGCCGGCGCCGGTCGTCGGAGCGAAGAAGAAGTAGCTCTCCCCTGAGGAGAGCCCTGTACCGCGGGCTCGGGCGAGTATCATGCAAAGGCACTCCCATGCTTCCCTTCCGCCTCATCTACACGCCTGGTTACTATCTCCCGATCGGGCAGCACGTCTTTCCGGCGGAAAAATATAGACGCGTTCACGACTGCCTGCTCGAAACCGGAGTTGCCGAGGAATCCGACTTCCTCACCCCGCTCGCTGCCTCCGATCAGGATGTGCTGCTGGTCCATCAGCCGGAGTACGTCAACAAGCTCAAGACCGGGACGCTGTCCGCGCGCGAAGAAATGGAGATGGAGATTCCCTACTCGCGAGAACTGGTCGAGGCCTTCTGGCTGGCGGCGGGAGGCTCCATTCTGGCGGCGGACCGGGCGCTCAAAGACCGTGTCGCCGTCAATATTGGCGGCGGCTTCCACCACGCTTTCCCCGACCACGGCGAAGGCTTCTGCATGATTCACGACGTGG
>PKYX01000103.1:0-832 GCA_003132825.1 Acidobacteriaceae bacterium | reverse complement strand
TATCCCGCGTACAAGCCGCTCTCTTCAATTGATGTGGACTTGCCCGATGGCATCGGCGACGACGACTATCTCGCCTGGCTCGACAATGCGCTCAGCTCCGGCCTGCGGCAGTTCTCGCCCGAGCTGATCTGCTACATTGCCGGGGCCGATCCCTACGCGGAAGATCAGCTGGGCGGGCTCTCGTTGACCATTCCGGGTCTCAAACGCCGGGATGAGCTGGTATTCCGCGTCGCCAAAGCCCAGGACATCCCAGTGATGGTGACCTATGCCGGCGGCTANNATTCATTGCAATACGGTGATCGCGGCCAAGGAAGGGTTCAGCGGTTAGGATGATTCGCGCTCGTGATCCGCAGAATACCACCTGCAAGGAAGCCCGCTTAAAAGCGGCGTCCCGGTTGCCTGTGCGCGCGTGCCAGAACCACCTGAATCTCAGGGCTATCAATCAGGACCAGGCCACGGCTGCTAAAATACTCCCCAGACCATGTTTGAGAATCTTTCAGAAAAGCTGCAGCGAGCCTTCAAGACCCTGCGCGGGCAAGCTGTCCTCAATGAAGAGAATATTCAGGAGGCTTTGCGCGAAATCCGGCTGGCGTTGCTCGAAGCCGACGTNNAGGTCATCAAGATCGTGCGCGATGAATTGGTCGAGACCTTAGGCCGAGACACCGCCCGCCTGAAGTTCGCCTCGCAACCGCCGACCGTGGTGCTCATGGCCGGGCTGCAGGGCTCCGGTAAGACGACGACCTCCGGCAAACTGGCCCATTGGCTCAAGAACGGGGGGCATCGACCGCTGCTGGTTTCAGTCGATGTCTATCGTCCCGCGGCCCGCGAGCAG
>PKYX01000537.1 GCA_003132825.1 Acidobacteriaceae bacterium | reverse complement strand
CGTCGCGCATGATTTCGCAGATGATGCCAGCGGGGATGAGTCCCGCCAGCCGGGCCAAGTCTACTGCGGCCTCGGTCTGTCCCGCCCTCACCAGCACGCCGCCTTTGCGGGCACGAAGCGGAAAGACATGTCCCGGTCGTGCCAGGTCAGCCGGGCGAGTCGCTGGGTCAATAGCAACCTGAATGGTCCGGGCGCGATCATAGACCGAGATTCCGGTCGTGACCCCGTCGCGCGCGTCAATGGCTTCGCAGAACGCCGTGCCGTNNTCGCCTTCATTCTCGCGGTCTTCATCATCGACTACGACAATCATCCGGCCGTTGCGGATTTCCTCAATGGCGGCAGGAACGTCAGTGAAGGGATGGGGGACCATAAAGGCAGATTGTAGCAAAGCCAGGCTTCGAGCAAAGCAAAGACCGCCCCAAGGGCGGCCTCTGAAAAATCCTCATGGTATGTGCGGATAGAGCTTAGAGCGTGGACTCGATCTCAAATCCCCAAGCCTCAAGCAGCGGCTCCGGGATGTATTTGGAATTCTTGTTGCGCCGGGCCCACTCCCGCAACCGGGTGGAGCGCAGGTACTGGTCAGGCGAGAGTTTATACTCCCGCACCACCTGCTCAAACTCAGTGATGGTTGGGGTGATCGGCCCAATCGGCTCGGGCTTTCCCCAGTTCGGATTTCCGCGTCGCTTCGCCATGGACGGTTATGCCTCGCTGCAAGATAACTTCTTCGTTAGCGATTTTGATTCATAAAGTACTGTCAGAGATTCACTTTACGATATTCGAGGAGCAGATCCCAAGCAGGCCACACCCTCATCTGGAATCTCAGGAGTTTGGAAGCCACTGATTCTAAGGGCAATCGGTCCGCAAGTCAACGCGGGTCCCCCCATCCTGACCCGCTAGTTTTTGGCTAAGTTACACAAACCAAATTGGTTATCTCGCTAGTGATCGGTTGGATACTCAATATTGCTCGGGCAGGAGGGCGCAAAGTCCCGCAAATGTCCGGGTGCAAATCGGGACAGCTCGACTGGAATCGGCGGGCGGAGCGAGCGGCCGAGCCGAGTTCGGGCCTCCAACCAAGTGGGGGCAGGATCGGTGAAAAGCCTTTCCTGGGGGCGGGCAGAGTTACGGCCGTAACCCGCGTTCATGACTGACCGATTGACGCCTCAACGACGGGTAACTAGATTGTTATCAGCAGTTGTATTGCGTTTCGCAACCCTGGGGATGTTGCACTACGATGAAGCTTCACTCGCTGGTTCTCTGTTCCGACGAGAAGATCCTGCGCGTTCTGCGCCGCGTTCTGGGCGATCTCGAAATCGTGATCGACCACTGCGCCGAGTCCGATTCCGCCATTAGCAAGCTGACCCGGCAGCGCTACGAGGCCGTCATCGTCGATTGTGCCGATGAGCGAGTCGCCTCTCAGGTGCTGCGGAGCGCACGATCGGCACCCTGCAACAAGCGCGCGGTTGCGGTGGCGATCCTGGATAGCGACCGCGCCATGCGAAGTGCTTTTGATCTCGGTGCCCACTTCGTCCTCTACAAACCCCTCTCGAACGAGCGTGCCAAGACCAGCTTCCGGGCGGCTCGCGCCTTGATGAAATGCGAACGCCGGCGCAATACCCGCCTTCCGGTGGAAATTCCGGTGTGGATCGCGTTTCAGGGCGGCCAAGGGCGGCAGCGGGCCGTGACTTCAGATCTGGGCGAAGGCGGGATTGCCATTCAACCTGCCCCGAGCGGCACCTATCCCGGTCCCATGACAGTCTCTTTCCCGCTACCCGGAACCGAGCACAAGATTGAATGCGCAGGGGAGATTGCCTGGGCCAATTCCACCCGGCAGGCGGGAGTCCGCTTTGTGGATCTTTCGAGCGAAAGCCGCAAACAGCTGTTGTCGTGGCTTGAAAGCCAGGCTCCAGAAATCGAGAAGGATGATCCGCCGGTACCCTGCAAGCTCACCGACCTCAGCCCGGGTGCAGGCTACCTGGAGACGGTCGCTCCATTCCCGGTGCGAGCCACGGTTAGTCTGGCGATCACCGTTGCCGATGTTCAGGTACAAGTTGAGGGCATCGTGCGCGTCGCCAATCCGGAAATCGGCATGGGAGTGGAGTTCCTGCGTAGTACTCCCCCGCAACGCGCACAACTGGAGAAATTCATCCAGGGTTTGATGAATAATCCCGGAGTGATTCCGGAGATTATGGTTCAACCCGAGGGCTTGGACGCAGATGGACCTATGAGCGGCCAGGTACCGCCGGAAGCGTCCGAAGACCCTCTGCTGGACCTTTTCCGTAAGGGCAGCAGTCTGGCAACTGAAACATTCCTATCCGAATTACACCAACAACGCGGCTCCCCCCAAGAGCCAGCGGAAACTGGCGCGCCCGCATAGAACTGCTGTCGGCCGCGCAGCGTCCATCTTCATTTGGCAAGCCAAGAGCCGCCGCTAGAGCACTCTTGTGTCCGGTGAGGGAATGGAACGGCAGGCTCATTGCCGAGCCGACAACTCCGGGTTGCGGCGCTGACCGATAGAAGAGTCACGCGCCGAAACTTCTCGAGACAACGAGGGTTCTGGAGCATTGGTGCCCGGGGACGGAATCGAACCGTCACGCTCCTTTCGGAGCTCGGGATTTTAAGTCCCGTGCGTCTGCCAGTTTCGCCACCCGGGCATGGGTCGCGTTTTGCGATATGTTACTAGATTACCTGTATGGTTCTTTTCGGATTTGCCTGGTATACCGGTTTGGGGCTTCCGAGTTAAACTATACCAANNCAGCTGTCATCGGGGAAGTCACCGATACGAAATTTGACTAGCCATTGACAAAAAAACGAACGCCAAACTTGTAAACTAAGCAGACAAGAAGCGGCGTATGCTGGGTTTCTGTAAGGGCTCCAGGTTCGAGGGGGAACAAGTGGGTACGTACGAGGTCAGCCGTGACGTTAGAAATCAATATCGGTGTCTTCATACTGGCGGAAAACCGACTTTTGCGAGAGGCTCTTACCCGACTGCTTAGCAAGAAAAGCGACATCCGGGTAGTGGGGGCGTGCGCATTCTCG
>PKYX01000261.1 GCA_003132825.1 Acidobacteriaceae bacterium | reverse complement strand
AGTGCGGTCACGCTGGCCCGCGCCGGGCACACGGTATACGCCACCATGCGCAATCCGGAGGGCGGCGGAGGGGAATTGCGGGCGATCGCGGGCAAAGAGAATCTGCCTCTCCGCTTCGCCGCGCTCGACGTGAATTCGGACGAATCGGTCCGTGGAACCTTCGCCAGCGTTCTGGCGGAAACCGGACGCATCGACGTGCTGGTGAACANNTGCACGCGAGCGGTGTTGCCCGGAATGCGAGAGCGAGGCGTGGGGTGCATCGTCAACGTCAGTTCGGTAGCAGGCCGCGTTTCCACTTCGCCGCAAGCCCCCTATTCCTCCTCCAAGTTTGCCTTGGAAGCACTGAGTGAATCGCTGGCGCAGGAAGTGAAGGCTTTCGGCATACGGGTTGCGATCGTTGAGCCGGGTGTGATCGCCACCCCGATCTTTAACAAAATCGAAGCCGTCCCCAAAGCTACGCGCTATCCACAGCTGAGGCGATTGAACGCGCTATTCCGCGCCGCGCTCGAGAATCCCGTGTCTGCCTACGTGGTCGGGGAGAAGATTTGCGAGATTGTGGATAGCGGTACCTGGCAGTTGCGTCATCCCGTAGGTCCGGATGCAGCCGGATTCCTGGCCTGGCGGGCGTCTATGACCGACGAGCAGTGGGTGGATTGGGGGGCCCAAAGCGATGAGGCTTGGGTCCGCTCAGTGCATGACATCTTAGGCATAGATGTCAAGCTCTGAGGATCGGTGGTAGTGCCTCAGTTCAAAGTGAGGCACTACCGGATCGGTCGGGGCGAAGCCTCATGAGATGGACGGGAAAGGCGGGCCGCCGGTTCCTTGACAGGACAGGCCGAGAAAACATTATTCTTCAACTAGTTACAAGTAATTCCTAATGTAACATTTTGGATTTCAAGGACCTTGGGGCCGGCTGATTAGGTCTACTTCAATCCCTTGACGGCGTAGGCTTCCGACAGCACCTGGTCATAGACATAGACATATGCCTTGCCGTCGACCGAAAAAAGCATTCTGCCAGCCCCCGATGCTCCGGTCGGCAGGCCTGCCCCAAACTCCTTCCAGAACTCCTTTTTCCCGGTGGCTATGTTCGTCCGATAGATCTTCATCCTATTCTCCCGCTGCGTACTGGAGAACACGTATACCGATGTCCCATCCGGTGACCACCCGGTCACAAAGTAGGTCGCGTCAAGACCCGGGATCGGGTGTAAGCCGCCCCCATCGAGCGGCCAAATCCCCCAATTTCCGTCCGGCCCGGTCACCGCTATACTGCGGCCGTCGGGGGAGAGGCTTGCCCCTGCGATCCCCTCAGGCGTGATCGGCTTGGCATTGCCGGTGGCTAAATCAATCAGGTAATCCCGGGCTCCATGCCCGGGCTCAATTCCGCTGGCCAATAGCTGCTTGCCGTCCCGCAGATAGCGGACCACCCCGTAGCTGATATTGTCATGGGTCAACTGTCGGGCTTCGCCGGCGCCGGTCGGAACTAAGCTCAGCCCGCCCCCTCTGGCCGCCGTGATCACCCACTTGTCGTCCGGCGAAATCGCTCTGCCCTCGCCCTCCCCCATGCGCACCGGAGGCGAACCATCTGTATCGCGCACGAACACGGTGTAGTTCGGCCCGCCGCCCTCCGCTTGCTCCTCGAACAAAACTTTCTTGCCGTCCGCGCTGAGGTCCCTCAGGTACGACCATCCTAACCACCCCAGTTCGTGCTCCTGGCTTCCGCCGGGCGGCATCCCACGGATCCGCAGACGCTCCTGGTGCGCAATCATCAGCACCACTCCATCGCGTATGTCTTGCAGCCACATGCCGCCCGGCACGTTCACAATCGTCCGCAGTTTGCCGGAGACCGTGACCCCCCGGAGGTTGTCCGCGGCACCGGTGTTCGAGGCGGCGAACCAGATCTCATCGCCGGCCGGTGACCAAACGATGCCTTCGACCGAGGACCAGCCCGACGAAAGCCGCTTCTCCCGCCCATCCGGCCCCACCACCGCGACCGAGCCTTGATCGTCGCCCCCTGGCTTCTCGTGGTCCTCAAACGCCACCCACTTGCCGTCAGGAGAAATGGTGGGATGGCTGATCCAGTGGATGGTGTCAACCAACACCTTGCCAATGGGGTATTCCAGCCGCCAGTGGGCGCTCTGCGGGACGAAACGTACCACCGCCAGATTTTCGCCGTCCGCCGCCCAGTCCGCGTCCTGCACATTCTCCAGCACCTCGCGCGGGGTTCCTCCGCTCAGGGGGACTCGCGCCAGTGTCCCCCAGCGCGCGTAGCCGACCTGAAACACCGTATTGATCCGAATGGCCAATTCTCCGCTCTTCGAGACCGAAAGCAGCTCGGCATCGCCCAGCCCCACTGGACGCGAGCCGGCGTCATCGGTGCGCGCCATATACAACTGGTGTGCTTCGTCTTCCCAGGAAGCGTCGTAAACAATGCTGCCGTCGGGAGTGAAGCGCGCATTCCCCATTGAACCGGTGCGGAAAGTGATCTGCTGGTACTCGACCGGAGCGGCGACGCCTGTGCCCCGTCCCAACCACCACCCGAAAGCGATCGTCGCCGCCGCCAGGGTGATTAAGCCTGGCACTCCAGCCAGTTTGCGACGCGAGCCAGCATCCGCTGATTCTCGGATGGCGGACTGCGCGCCCGANNGACTGAAAACGCTCGGCCGGATTTTTCTCCAGGCAGTGACGCACAATTCGTTCCAGCCCTGGCGGGACGTTGCGCGCTGTTTCAGAAAGCTCGGGCGGCTCTTCCTTCAGAATAGCGCTCATGGTGTCGGCTGCGGTTTCGCCACGGAACGCGCGCTCGCCCGAAAGCATTTCGTAGAGAATCGCCCCGAAGGAAAAAATGTCGGAACGGTGGTCAGCAGCTTTTCCCCTCACCTGCTCGGGCGACATGTACCCGACCGTACCCATGATCAGTCCCGGTTCCGTGACCGCTTGCATCGTGGGCGCGTCCGCTCCCGCGCCGGTCGTTTCCGGACGCGTCAGCTTGGCCAGACCGAAGTCCAGAATCTTCACTCGGCCGTCACTGGTCAGAAATAGGTTTTCCGGCTTCAGGTCGCGATGCACGATGCCCTTCCCGTGCGCCGCCGCTAGCCCCCGCGCCACCTGCAACCCATAGTCAATCGCCTTCCGGCTCGAAAGCGCTCCAGTCTTTAACCGCTCGCGCAGGGTTTCGCCTTCTAGCAGCTCGGAGACCACATAGAACACACCACGTTCGTCGCCAATGTCGAAAATCGAAAGAATGTTGGGGTGATTGAGCGCAGCAGCCGCGCGCGCCTCCTGCGCAAAACGCTCCAGACGATCACGATCCGCCGAGAAAGAAGAAGGCAGGACCTTGATCGCCACGTCGCGTCCCAGCCGGTTATCGCGGGCGCGGTACACTTCGCCCATGCCGCCTGCACCGAGCAGAGACCGGATCTCATAGGGTCCCAAAATCGTTCCGGAGGAGAGCGTCATCGGTGGGCGCATTATAACGGGATTTCAACTGCACGGCCCAATCCCCAGCCTGTGGGGAGCATGGAGTGGCTGCAGCTCGGCCGAATCAGCGGAGCCTTAGAGAAATCGCTAGATCAGGAAAGCGTGGGATTCGATGCCGTCCGAATCCGTTGGCGAGTGGCGTGGGCGTCGGCCCGGGCAGGAGAGAAAGACGGTGGCAGGAATTGTCTGGTATTTCTCATTGCTGCCACCGCAGCCGTGAGCAGGATACGGGTCTCCCGCTGAAAACACGTTCGTACCCAAAAATAGAGACACGAAAACCAGAGAACGGTTCAAGATTGCTCACTTTGGCAAGTCTAGGGCCCATCTGATCCTTGGCTTGGTTCGTCTTCGAACGTTCTACGGTTTCGAACCTCAAGAATGCAATTTAGCCGCGTGCACTCCGCCCGCTTGCGGACTAAAACGGAGAACCCCGTCTAAAATCCCGGTTTCGAGCAACTGGGCGAACCGATCGGAAGGCAATGCCCGAGAGAAGTAATATCCTTGCGCCTCGTCACAGTTGTGAGCTTGCAGGAAAGCCAGCTCCTCTGGCGTTTCCACACCTTCAGCGACGACGCGCAGCTTTAGGCTTCGACCCATGGCGATCACCGCGGACACGATGGTGGTCTCGTCGGGAGTGGTGGTGATCTGACGAACGAACGACTGGTCGATCTTCAGGGCATCAATCGGAAACTTTCTAAGATAGCTCAAGCTGGAATAGCCGGTGCCGAAGTCGTCGACGGTGAGCTGGACCCCCCTTGCCCGCAGAGTCTTGAGGGTGGCTTCGGTAGACTCCGCGTGCTTCATCAGCACGCTTTCGGTCAACTCCAGCTCGAGAGATCCGGGATCCAAGCCCGTATCCTCGAGCACTCCGAATATCTCGTCCAGAAAGTTCTGGTCTCGGAACTGGAGCGCGGAAATGTTCACCGCAATCGTAGACAAGCAAAGGCCGGCCTCGAGCCAGGCCCTGGCTTGCCGGCACGCTTCACGAAGGACCCAATGGCCGATGGGCAGAATAAGGCCGCATGCTTCCGCGACCGGAATGAACTGCGCCGGCGGGATGGGCCCCCGAACCGGATGCGTCCACCGAATCAACGCCTCTGCCCCCGTAATCTCGCCCGTCCTGAGATTGATCCTGGGCTGGTAGTGCAGCGCGAACTCCTTCCGTTCTAGGGCCCGCCGGAGACTTTCCTCGATGGATTGCCGCTCCACGGCTCGGACGTTCATGGCAGGCTTGAAAAACTGATAGCTCTGCTGCCCGCTTTCTTTTGCCTGGTACATCGCAGTGTCCGCGTTCTTGATGAGTGTCTCCGCATCGCGGCCATCATCAGGATAGACGCTGACCCCAATGCTTGTAGTGACGAAGAGATCGTGTCCGTCGACGGAATGAGCTTCCGCCACGACCCGCAGCATGCGGCTCGCGGTAATGGCCGCATCTTCGGCTCGTTCCACTTCAGAAAGCAGTACGACGAATTCATCCCCTCCCTGACGGCTTACCGTGTCGGCACCACGTACGCAAGCCTCCAGGCGGGTTGCGATGGACTGCAGGAGTTTGTCCCCGGCCGCGTGTCCCAGCGAATCGTTGATGTGTTTGAACCCATCCAAATCCAAGAACAAGACCGCCACCTTTTTCCGGTGACGAGGCGCCAGAGCAATGGCCTGGGTAATGCGGTCTTGCAAAAGCATCCGATTGGGCAAACCGGTAAGAAAGTCGTGGCGGGCCGAATGGGTCATCTGCAGCGACAGTGCCACCGCCGCACTCACGTCATGAAAAACGATCACCGCTCCAGTCGGCCGCCCTTCGCGGTCGTGGATGGGGGAGACGGAGTCTTCGATCGGAGTTTCCAATCCGTCGCGACGGATGAGGATACAGTTCGGCGGGAGGTGTAGGGTTTGGTCTTGCGCCACCACCATTTCCATCAGATTCGGAATGGTCTCGCGACTTGTGGCATCCAGGATTCGGAGAACTTCGGTCATAGGCCGCCCGCACGCTTCTTGCTGCGACCAGCCCGTCATTCGTTCCGCGACCTGATTGAAGAAGCTGATATTCCCCGAGGTATCCGTGCAAACCACGGCGTCGCCGATGCTGTTAAGGGTGACTTGGGCGCGTTCCTTTTCCGCAAACAACGCGTCTTTCAGGTTCTGGCTCTCTGTGATGTCGGTGTTTGTGCCGAACCAGCGCAAGACTCTTCCCTTCGAGTTGCGGATGGGAACGGCCCGGGAAAGAAACCAACGGTATTGGCCATCCTGGCGGCGGAGGGGAAACGTGTCTTCCCAGGCCTCGCCGGTCTCGAAACAGCGGGTGATCTTGTCCATCACCTGCTTCCTGTGGTCCGGATGGTGCACTTTTTTCCAGCCCAGATCGGCCATCTCCTCGAGAGTTGTGCCGGTGTAGTCAAACCAGCGCTGGTTGTACCAGAAGATCCAGCCCGTCGCGTCGGCCATCCACGCAAGCTGGGACATGTTATTCGCCAGATCGCGGAAACGCTCCGCGCCTTCGCGCTGCGCTTGCTCGGCCAGCAAGCGTCTGAAGTTATCGCGCTGAACGGTCCAACCTGCGACAGCGGCGATCAACAGGCCCAGAAAGGTTCCGACGAGCAGCACGATCCTAGTCTGGCGTAAGCGTCGCGTCGCATTCACTTCGCGTAGCACGAGCAATCGCCGCTCTTCGTCTTGCATCTCACCGACGACCCCTTGAAGCCCGCGCATGAGTTGCTCGCCCCGTCCAGTTCGCAGGCGATTCGCCGACGCCGCAAGCCCCTGGTGCCGGCGCAAGCTGATGCCCAATTCTGAAAACTGTATCTTTTGAGCCGCTAGCATTTTGAGGGCTGGAATCCGGCCTTGCTCTGACGGGTTGTCCGCCGTCAAGGTTGCAACCGCAGCTTCATCTTCCTCTGCCCTTAGTTTCTGGGCATGAAAGGACTCGAGATAGGACTCGTTCGCAGTCAATACAAATCCGCGAGTAGACGATTCGATGCTCCTGACTGATAGCAGGAGATCTTGGAGGTTCTCGAGAACCTTGTGACTGTGCTCCACCCATTGGTAGCTTTCGCCGGAAGCTAGGATCGAGCGATAGGAAGCCCCTCCCTCGAACAGTAAGATCAAAAGGGCAGACCCGAACGCCAGTCGTACCTTCCAATTCAACTGGAACTTGGTCTGCATTTCACCTGGCTTTTCCTATGCGAGCGCTTCGCTGCTCCTTCCCCGCGCCGTAGTCCTTTATGACGCCCTGAAGTTTGTCGGATGTGGGAGAGATCCCACATTCTCCATGGGAAGTTGCGTTGCATTTCCTTGTCCAGACCTAATTGTCAGTTCGGGCTGCGATTGGGGATTGGGATTGGTCCAAAGGAACCACGCATAAATAATTTGTATCAGCATCACAAGTCGCGTAACTGAGTCGAATTGCTCACGCGGCGGCCACAGGCCTTCCCGTCTGCTCGGGAAAGATTAAATTCCTCTATTGCAGAGCGATCTTCTCGGCCATCCATGGAAACCACACACGGGCGTGTGCTCGAGCCGAAAAACCTCGCTTGGCGATGGCCGCCGCAGGTTGGGGACGGATGGAAGCGTGAGCGATGACGGCGGGCGGANNAGCTGGGTGTCGGAATGATCCGGGCACATCGCCATTCCTCGGGTCGAGATGGGCTATTCCCGGACCGGTTTCAACAACGGGCGCGATGACCGCCAGAGCAATTGTCGTTTCTGTCATGCCAAGGTTGCGCGCGGCAGACCTGGGTACGATACATTCGCGCCTCCGTCCAGCACAGCAAGGGTCGACGTTCCATTCGACAGACTTCGCTTCAGTCCGTGCCTCCCGTGCCAATCCCTGGCGCGGGCCCCATGTACTTCTGACATCTGCNNGGGTCGCCAGAATCGGCGATAGCGTCTCCAAAAATCCCCCTAAAGCCCCAGACTGCGGCCGGAAAGGCTCGACCATGACAAAGCACTCCCCCAGGCAGAATGTGATTACGCTCCTCGTATTAAGCGCTGCATTCGTTCTCCTGTTCCAAGACCTGGCTCTTGGTCAGGGTTCCCACAGAAACTCGGCCTCGCGGTCTCTACAATCGATCACAGTGAGCCCGGCCGCAGCTTCAATCACCATAGGCGCAACCCAGCAGTTTACGGCCACCGGCAA
>PKYX01000277.1 GCA_003132825.1 Acidobacteriaceae bacterium | reverse complement strand
GAAAACATGGGCCAGCGGAACTTGAGAGAAAAAATAGCAGCGCCGGATTGAAGGTCCAGGGCGTAAAGATTTCCGTCGGTGCTGCCGCAATAAACCATTCCATTGGCCACGGCCGGAGATGAGATGACCCGGCCGCCGGTCTGAAACTTCCATTTGATCTTGCTGAATTGCTGGACCGGCCCCGATGCATAGACCCCGGTGTGCTCGAGGTTGCCGCGGAACATGGAGGTGGTTTGGCAGGCTGCGGGGAGGCAGACGAGCNNCCGTTCTGTTGAGGGGATCGGAACGACGGCAGGAGTCGCGGGCGGCTCGCCCGGCGGCCCCTTCAATCCGCCGGCAGGGGCCTGGGCTGAGGGGCGCGCACCCTTTGAGTTTTGCGGGGAGCAGCGGCCGGCACCTCGAGCCACTTACGGATTTCGGGTAGAGCGGCGCGGGCCGCGATTTCACCGGCGCGGATGAGGTCGGCGGCGTGCTCGAAATCATCGTACTGGTATCCGCTGACGTCGGGCTCGAGGACCAAGTCGGCGGCCGCCCGCCATACGCTGCAGTTCATTTCTTGCGCGATCGAGAAGCATTGGCCGATGACGTCGAACAAGTGGCGCGGACCTCTGCTATTGACCCAGGTTCCCTTCAAGTGAACGGCCAACACGCGCGTCGCGCCCATCTCGCGCAGGGGAATCGTGGGAACGGCGTAGGCGAGCATGCCATCGATCAGAAGGCGCCCGTCGAACTTTATCGGCAGGAACATTCCCGGATAGGTGCAGCTGGCGCGGACCGGCTCGATCAGTGGTCCGGAGCGGAACACGACGCCGGCGCCGGTCGAGAAATCGGTGGCTGTGACCGCCAGCGGGATGCGCAGTTCTTCAAAGGTTTTGACTTTGAGCAAGCTATTGAGAAAACCGATCATACGGTGGTTGCTGGCGAATCCGTAGCGCGAGAGCGTCCAGCGGGCGAAGCTGCGGAAGCGCACGCGGGATGCGACGGCTTCCAGTTCGGCCGGACTCAGGCCGCTGCAAAAGGCGGCTCCGACCAGGGCGCCGACGCTCGTGCCCGCGACCAAGCGGATGGGGATATTTTCTTCTTCGAGAACCTTGAGGACGCCGATGTGGGCCATGCCACGGGCGAAGCCGCCGCCCAGAGCGAGTCCAATGGCGGGTGGCGACTGCGGACCTCGAATGGAGACATCAGAGGTTGCGCGTCCCAACCCCTGCACCGAGCGAATGATTCTCCTAAGGCTCTTCATGGGGTCTCCAAATCCTTTCCCGGCACAACCGGGGCCCCAACAGGAATCAGCAAGTAGGATGCCAGGGCCGGCGGAACGGTTATGGCGCGCTCGGCGGAACAGCTGGGGGCCGCGGACGGGGCCAGCTTTCTTGCGGCTGACGGTGACTAACTCCTCTAATCCTGATAACTTGGGGCCCATGGTACGGGAGATTTCGGCGGGGGGCGTGGTGGTGCGGCCGGCCGCCACAGGCTGGGCGGTAGCGGTAATTGAGCCCGAGCGGGAGGCTGCCGGGGTGACAACTTCTCGCAGGAAAGCACCACAAAAAGTGCTACTCGCGCTGCCCAAAGGATTGCTCGACCCCGGCGAAAAGCCCGAGCAGACGGCCCTGCGCGAGGTGCTCGAGGAAACCGGGCTCAGGGTGACTCCGGTCCGCAAGCTGGCCGATATCAAGTACGTTTACGTGCGCACCTGGGGGGACAAGCAGCGGGTTTTCAAGATTGTGACCTTCTATTTGTTGCGGTACGAGTCGGGCCGCATTGACGAGATTTCTCCGGAGATGCGCATCGAAGTGAAGCGCGCACTTTGGATCCCGCTCGAGGAAGCAGTGCGAAAACTTTCCTACAAAGGCGAGCGGGATGTGGCTCGCAGCGCGCAGGAGTATCTGAAATCTCACTCGGAGGTCTGACACGATGGCAATTACTCCGCATATCGAGAAGCACTTTACCGCGGGGAACTTTGTCCGCGACGTGGTGATTGGGATGGCGGACGGACTGACTGTGCCCTTTGCGCTGGCGGCTGGACTTTCGGGGGCGTCGCAAGACACGCGGGTGATCGTCATTGGCGGGTTGGCGGAAATTGCCGCCGGGTCGATCGCCATGGGATTGGGAGGCTATCTTGCGGCGCGCGGCGATGCGGAACACTACGAGCAGGAACGAGAGCGCGAGGAGCGCGAAGTCCGCGAGATTCCTGAGGAGGAAAAAGCCGAGGTCAGCCGGGTATTTCACGCCTATGGCATGACGCCCGAGCAAAGCGTTCCGGTGGTGGAAGCGCTCAGCCAACATCCCAAGGCCTGGGTGGATTTTATGATGCGCTTCGAGCTGGGCCTCGAAGAGCCTGATCCGAGGCGCGCCGTCACTAGCGCGGTGACGATTGCCGGGGCCTACATTGCCGGAGGATTTATTCCGCTTTCCCCCTACATCGCGCTTTCGAGCGCATCGCGTGGACTCGAACTCTCGGCCGCGGTGACGCTCGTTGCCCTGGGAATCTTCGGCTACATCAAGGGGCGTTTTACCGGCACCCAGCCGTTGCGTTCTGCGTCCCAGACAGTAGTGATCGGCGGCCTGGCGGCTGCAGCCGCGTTTGTGCTGGCGAAGCTGATCGCATAATGTTGAATCTAAAAGATTTCGCTTGACCCGAGAAGCTCCTGGCCCTGGCCTGAAATCAACTTAATGAGGGCGCGTACCGGGGTCATCCTCTCTCCCCCTCTAATCGCTCAGCGCCGGTTTCGTTTTGGCGGGGTTTCCTTTCCGCAATCTGGTCCTGATTCTGGTCCTTCGCGCATAATGGAGTGGTGAATCCTGGGTTCGCTGGTTTCCATGCGCAACGGATAGCGGGCTGGCGGTCTGCTCCAAGGATCGGGTGGTGGCAGCGCGCGGGGAAGCCGGTGGCGTTTCTTCTTCTCTCTCTGATCCTGTCAACTTGCCTTCTGCTTTCGGCCGAGGCTCGGACCCGGTCCGCGCCCCCTGCACTGGATAGGGACTATGTCTCGGCACTCGCGGCCGCAAATCGATTTCTTGCTGCCTGGCAGGCGCAAGATCAGGAGAATGGGCTGGTGATGCTGACCAACGCGGCCAAGGAACAAGTATCCGAAGACCGATTGAATGAGTTCTTCTCGCCGGGGGCGGATGCGGCCTACGAAATCAGCCGCGGAAAAAAGATGGATACCGGGCGCTATCTGTTTCCCGTGACATTGTTCGAGCCCGGAACCGGTCGCCGGGCCCGGCCGCGGGTTTCTCAGATGATTGTGGTCCGCAGTGGCCAAGATGACTGGGCGGTTGATCGACTGCCTTAGGCGCGAAAACGGAATGGAGTGTTTATGAGGCAGATCCACAAGGTCGCTGTTCTCGGCGCGGGGACGATGGGGGCACGCATCGCCGCGCACCTGGCGAACGCGGGCGTGCCCAGCTTCTTGCTTGACATGGTCCCGGGCACGGCGACAGGAACGGCGCGCAATCAGGTGGCCGCCAGCGGACTGGAGGCGGCACGGAAATCGAAGCCGGCAGCCTTCTTTGAGCCGTCGCGGGCCGAGCTGGTCACGCTGGGCAACTTTGAGGATGATCTCGAGCGGGTCAGAGAGGTGGATTGGATCATTGAAGCGGTGGTCGAGAAGCTCGAGATCAAGCGCGAGCTGCTGAAGAAAGTGGAAGCATTTCGCAAGCCGGGGACGATCATTACCACCAACACGAGCGGATTGCCGTTGGGGAAAATTGCGCAAGGCTTCCCGGAGGATTTCCGGCGGCATTGGTTCGGGACCCATTTTTTTAATCCGCCGCGCTATATGCGTCTGCTCGAAATCATCCCCACCCCGGAAACCGATCGGGCCGCGATGGATACGGTCGCCCGCTTCGCGGATTTGCATCTCGGCAAAGGCGTGGTGTTGGCCAAAGACACCCCGAACTTTATCGGCAATCGGATTGGGACGTTTTCGGTTCTGAATCTCATGCGGCTGATGCAGGAAATGGATTTGAGCGTCGAAGACGTGGACGGGTTGACTGGGCAGGCCGTGGGCTGGCCGCGGTCGGGAACGTTTCGGACCATCGATTTGGTAGGACTGGACATTGTCGGTCTGGTGGCCGGGAACATGGCGGAGTCCGACGGCGGGCGGCCGCCGCAGGCCAGCCTGGCGCTGCCGGATTTTGTTCACAAGATGCTCGAGCGGCGGTGGCTGGGGGACAAAACCGGCGGCGGATTTTACAAGAAAGCGCGCGCCGGGGACGGCCGGGAAGATGAACGGCTGGCGCTCGATTGGAAAACTCTCGAATATCGTCCGCGGCAAAAGCCCAGGTTTCAGGCGCTCGAGATGGCGAAAAATGTGGAAGACACCGGGGCGCGGGTGCGCATGCTGCTCGGCTTCGAAGGGAATGCGCCGCAAAAAGGGGATAAGGCGGGGCAGTTCTTGTGGTCGGCTCTGGCCGATCTGTGGACCTATTCCGCCGATCGGATTCCGGAGATTTCGGATTCCGTGGTCGAGATCGATCGGGCGATGCGACTGGGGTTCAATTGGGAACTGGGGCCATTTGCATTGTGGGATGCGGTGGGCGTCAAGGCCACGGTCGAGCGCATGAGGAAAGAAGGTCGTCCGGTCGCGGCCCAGGTCGAGCAGCTGCTGGCTGCGGGCAAGCAATCCTGGTATACCGACGATCCGCAGACCCCATCCGGGCAAGCCTACTTTGATTTGGGAAGCGCAGCTTACAAGGCGGTCGAAGTTCCCGCTGGCGTGTGGTCGGTCGCGGTGGCGAAAAAGTCCAACGGTGTGGTCAAGAAGAATTCCGGGGCATCGCTCGTGGATCTGGGCGACGGAGTGGCTGCGATCGAATTCCATTCCAAAATGAACACGCTCGGCACCGACATCGTGCAGTTCATCACCCAAACCTTGAAGTCAGACGGAGCGGGAGGGCCCTTCGAGGGCTTCGTCATCACCAATGATGCTGCAAATTTTTCTGTTGGCGCCAATTTGATGCTGCTGCTGATGTCGGTGCAGGAACAAGAATGGGATGACGTGGATCTGGCCATCCGGCAATTTCAGGGGATGACGCAGGCCATCAAGTTTTCGCCTCGGCCGGTGGTGATTGCTCCGTTTGGCATGACGCTCGGCGGCGGCACGGAAGTTTCGCTGCATGCGGCGGCGCGCCAGCCGCATGCGGAACTGTACATGGGACTGGTCGAAGTGGGCGTAGGGCTGCTCCCGGGGGGCGGCGGATGCAAGGAAATGCTGTTGCGGGCGGTGGCCAGCGCGGCGGCGATTCGTCCGGGCGGACGGGGCGAGTCCGTCGAGATGATGGAAGCAATGAAACAAGCGTTTGAGACGATCGCGACTGCCAAGGTTTCGACTTCGGCCGAGGTGGCTCGTGGGCTGGGGTTTCTGTCGGATTCGGACGGGATCAGCATGAATCGGGAGCGCGTGTTGGCCGACGCCAAGGCGCGGGCGCTCGAACTGCTTCGCGGAGGCTATGAGCCGCCGCAGCCGCGTAACGACATCCCGGCGCCCGGAGAAAACATTCTGGCGGCGCTCAAGATGGGCGTGCATCTCATGCGGCAAGGCGACTACATCACCGACCATGAAGTGAAGCTCGGGCACAAGATCGCGGAAGTGTTGTGCGGGGGAACGGTGACCGCAGGGACGCCGGTGAGCGAGCAGTACATTCTCGATCTGGAGCGGGAGGCGTTTCAGTCGCTGTGCGGGGAGAAGAAAACACTGGAACGGATTCAATACACGCTGAAGACCGGGAAAACGCTGAGAAACTAAGCCTCGGAAAAGGAGCGGCGGGGGATCGACAATCCCCCNNATCGCGCGGCGGCTCGAGTCGCGGATCGCCGATGGGCCGGCCTGCGACCATGGCGAGCGGAATCACGCCGGCCCAGGTGGGAAAGCTGTAGTCCTCTGGGTCGTCCACCGGCGGTCCCTGCCGGACTTTCGCGGAAAACTCTTCCATGGGTAAGCGCATGACGAGCGTGGCTTTCAGTTCGCGCTCGTTGGGCCGGCGGACATCCGTCCAGCGACCGGGCAGAATGTGCTCCGAGAGGGCACGCAACGCCGCCAGCTTTTCTTGCGGGTCATTCACCGCGACCGCAGTTCCGAGCACCACCACGGAGCGGTAGTTCATGGAGTGATTGAAGATGGACCGAGCCATGACTAAACCGTCGACGAGCGTAACCGTAAGGCAAACCGGAATGCCTTGGTCCAGATTGCGGAGCATGCGACTGGCCGCGGAACCATGGATATAAAGGTCGTCGCCGCTGCGTCCGTAGCTGGTCGGGATGACGAACGGTTGGCCAGCGACGACGAAGCCGACGTGACAGAGGAAACCTTCGTCCAAGATCTGGTAGGCGAGGACGCGGTCGTAGACGGCGCGCTCCGGCTCGCGCGTGACACGGGTGCGCGGCGTGGGTGTATAGGACTGGGACATGTTCGAGGAAGCTCCAGGCAAGCGCCAAGGATGGATCCAGTGTAGCAGTGAGGCCGCGGGCCCCAGGTTCTGGGGCGCTAGACCCAGCCGCCGTCGATCACATAGCTCTGGTTGGTGATGGCGGAGCTGTCGTCAGCCGCCAGAAACAGGGCCAGGCGTGCGACTTCTTCGGGCATCAGTTCCCGTTTCAGAGCTTGGCGGCCGAGAATCTCGCTCAGGTATTCGGGAGTCATCCACAAGCGACGTTGACGCTCGGTCAGGATAGCGCCCGGCATGATGCAGTTGACGCGAATGCGGGAAGCTCCGAGTTCGTGGGCCAGGGTGCGCGTCAACCCCACGATGGCTGCCTTGGCCGTGACGTAGATCGGAAGCCCGGTCGAGGGAATGACCCAGGCGATCGACCCCAGGTTGATCACCGAACCTCCCCCGGCGCTTCTCATCGCGGGGACCACCGCCTGGGTGGCGAAGAAATAATGGCGCAGGTTCACGGCCATGCGCTCATCCCAATAGTCCGGGGTCACCCGCTCGAAATCGTGGCGGTCATCGCTGGCTGCGTTGTTCACGAGCACTCCTACCGGACCCAGCCGGCGCTCGATGTCCGCGAGCGCCCCACGCAACCGGGCGACATCGGTCACGTCGCAGGAGAAAAACAAGGGGGCATGGGGAACCGCCCGGAGGCGGTTCACGAGCTCCGCCGCCAGCTCGCGGGCGAGATCGAGGAATGCGACCCGCGATCCCTGCAAGGCGAACTGCTCGACCATCGCGGCTCCGATGCCGGAGGCGCCGCCCGTCACCACGATCACTCGATCCCGCAGGCTGGGATAGAGAGCGAAACGGTTGGTTGAATCCAATTGCATTGCCCGCCCACCAGAGACTCGTCCATGTATCTCATACCGAACGGGCGCAGGCTGGGAGCGCCCGGGTTTCGGATCGTAGCCCGCTACCACGCCACCTTGATCGAGAACTGGAACTGCCTCGGATCATAGGCCGAAGTGGGCTGACCGGCGTCGGTCCACAGGACATTCACGCCCGCAACGTTAAATCGATTGGCCAGGTTAAACATGTCGGCGATGAGGTCCAGGCTCACGCGCTCGCCGAAATAGACGCGGCGCGAAATCCGCAGATCATTGAAGACGGTCCAGGGTGAAACGCCGACGTTGCGTCCCAGGTTGCCATCGAGAGCCAGCAGCGTCGGGGTCGGTCCTCCCGGAGTGGCGTAGGGGATGTAACACGGCTCCTGAAGAAATCCAGTTGGCGAATACCGGGAAGCGACCGTTGGGGTGCCGCAGGCGGAGGGTGGAGCACCCGCGCTTACGACGCTCGGACGGGCCGAACTGCTGGCCAGCTGAAAATTGTCGTCGTCGCCGGTGATGATCAGAAACGGACGTCCCGACGAGAGCTCGATGATGGGGGCCACGGTCCAGTTGCTGAAGAACTTTTTCGCGAAGCTGTCCCCGCCAAGTTTGCCGCTCTGATACACCCCACTGAAAACAAATCGATGCCGCTGATCGAAGGCAGAATTCGAGCGCTCCAGGTTGGGGTAGTAGCTGTCCTGGGGCGCCAGGGGAGACTGCAGGTCGGTCGAGTCGTCGATGGCATGCGACCAAGTGTAGGAAGCCAGGAACTCGTAATGGTTCGAAAAGCGTTTGCGCAGATTGCTAGTGAAGCCGTTGTAGGCCGAACTGCCGTTTGAGAAATTAGCGTCCATATCGCCGAAGGGGACGCAGTTTGAAAGGGTCGCGGGATTGCAATTCGCGTTGAGCCCGTCCGCCTGCAGCACCTGTGCGGCCAACCCCACACAGGGGGCGCCTCCGTTCGCGATATAGAAATTGGCGATCGAAGGATTCAGACCGGAGGGCCGGAAGAAGTTGACCAGAGCCGCGGGAAGGTAGGGGCCGCCCGCGCCCACTCCGCAGCCGCTGACTAGTAACGGATTATCTGTCGGTAGATTCTGCCCGCCGGCCACGGCGGCTCTGAGGTTCGCCACCAGCAAATCGCCGCGCGAGGCGTTGGCGTTGATCGGCCGATTCAGGTGTCGGCCACCGTTGAAGTTGTATGCCAGATTGAGAGCGAAGCCGCCGCCCAAATCGCGCTCAATGCTGAAGTTTGCCTGCTGCGAATAAGCGTAAACAAAACCCTTGGCCTGCGGATACCCGAATGGCTGGAAGGCCAGCGGCAGAAAAGACGAGGGGTTCAGGTAGTTCTGGTTGAGGAACTCCGATTGCGGGAAATTCAAAGCCTGAAATTGCTGCTGGTTGGGCAGGTATCCGAGTGCGCTGACGACTGCCGGGTTATCGGAGACGGCGCACGGTCCGGTTGTCGAGTTGAGCGGCAACCCCTGAAAAATCGGGATCGCGTTGAGGTTGGCAAAGTTGCCGGTGCCGGTGGGATTGCTGCAAGTCGCGGTACCGCCGAAGGCTAGCTGGCCGCTGGTGGAACCATCGGAAGCCTCGCCGAGGAAGTAAAGGCCCAGCAGCGGGTGGTCGTAGAACAGGCCGTAAGAAGCCCGCACAACTGTCTTCCCGTCTCCCTTGGGATCCCAGGCCAAGCCGACGCGCGGCTGGATATTGTTCTTATCAGTCTGAATGCCCTTCTGTAGTCCGAGGAAGTTATATCCGGCCTGCGCCAGCGCGGTCACCGGTTTGAACGTGGGCGGAATCTCGACGTCGTAGCGCACGCCGTAGT
>PKYX01000164.1 GCA_003132825.1 Acidobacteriaceae bacterium | reverse complement strand
TCCATCGGCCATATCGGTGATCACGGCGCTGGCATAGCCATCCCCGAAGAAGTCGCCGCTGCCCTGCACTTCGAAGTTAGCCGTAAGAGCAGGTTGAGAAATAGAAAAGAGTGAATATTGAGAACCGATCGCAGGCGTCGCCAGGGTAAATAGAGGTATTTCAAACTCAGTCGGGTTTTCCTGGTTTCTAAATAGGAGATCGCTGACGGTATTTCCGGCATAACTCACATTGCGATTGGCATCCAGGTGATCGCCGGACTTGGCGTAGTTTCGCCTCCGATCACTACTTCATTGAAATTCACGTTTGAAATTTGATGGGCAAGATTGAATCCACGGAAAATCGGCGAGAACTCTTGAGGATCGGTCACTTGAATATTATTAAATTTGAGATCGCTGACGGAACCAAGTTGATAGTTGCCACGCTGGAAGTTGCTTGGAATGATCTCGATTTTAAAGACCTGCCAGCTTTCGTTTTCAACGCGAATATCTTCGAAAGTATAATTACTCAGATTCCCGGATCCCCCTTCATTGGCAGCAAACACGGCGTCGGACGTATTCGGCCAATTATATTCGGCGCGGATCACGTCGGAATCCCGAACTGTAATATTCGTCACGTCACCCTTGAGCCCGGCTCTCATTTCAAAAGCGGCGGCATTGTTCAATTTCCAGACCACGCACTTGCGAACTAGCAGCTAGTAGATTGCTTGCCGTGAGCTTAATTGAATCGTCGCCATTCTTAACAAAGCTATTTTCAATCACACTGCCTGTGTCTTGTGACCCATAACTTGCTTGAATGCCATCGGAATTGCCAAGCCACGCAATTACTTTTACGTTGTCCACCGTGTTGCCGCTCCCACCGTTGATGGACACGTTGAAAAACGGCGATTGAATGAACGTGATCCCTTCGACCAGGAGATTCTGTACGTTGCCGTTTGCCAGGACCATATCGGGGCAACCGGCCGGCGTTCCTATACACTGCGCCTTTGGCAAATCTTCNNCTTCCCTGAATTACTGCATTCGCGGCTCCCAGCGCGAAGGCGAAGAAGCCCTTCACATATGGGGCACATCGGAAATCACGACTCAGCAGACCTATGTCGTGAATCTTGCAGCGTACATGTCGGGGACGGGTGCGACCATGTATGCTGCGGCATAGCGCACCAGGTTCCAAGATCATTTTGTTAGAAGACAGGTCCTAGCTCGATCAAGCGCTGGTCGCCGGAGAAGATGACTAATGAGGTGTCAAGTCGAAGTCGCGCGACGTCGACGAGGAGGGCATTATTCGGCTACTATCCCCTTAGGAGTCGCGTCAAAATAAGTTGAACTTTCTTCAACTTTTCTTTCGGGTTGGTAATAGGGTGTAGTTCCAGTCGCCATGAAAGTCGGCGCGCTTTAGATTCAGGGCTGCGATCGCTGCCTCGCTCACTTTGATGCCCGTGGGGTAGCGTCCCTGGTCCAGTTCGGCGTAGATTTTCAAGCCGGTCTTCGTGGTGGTGTTCGCAATGAGTTGGATGATGACCTCATGGCTCACCAACGGTCGACCGCGCCAGTTCTGGGTAATGTGGGAAAACATTCGATGTTCGATTTTGTTCCATTTGCTGGTTCCTGGTGGAAAATGACAAACCCGAATCGGGATCTCCAACTGCCGAGCTAGATCTTGCAGAGCGACCTTCCACAAGCGTGAACGGCTGGCATTGCTGCCGCCTCCGTCCGCCGTGATCAAGAGTTCTCGAGCTCGGCGATAACGCTTGGCTCCCATCTTCTTCCACCAGCGGCGGATCGCTTGTGCCGCAAACTGTGCCGTGTCATGGTCGATGCCTACGCTCACCCAACCTTGGTTCTCGCTCAGGTCGTACACTCCATAGGGGATCGCTTTGCCCAACTGCTTATCCAGAAAGTCATGCACTTGGACCTGTTCCGGCTCGCCCTTGGGCTGCCACTCACGTCCGCCATTCTTGAACCTACCTACCAGTTCTTTTTTCTTAGTGTCGACCGAAATGACCGGCTGTCCGCGCTGCTGAAACTGTTTTACTGTGAGATTAATGAATTCGAATTGAGCATTGCGGTCCGGGTGCGATTCCCCTTCTTTGGTCTTGCGGTTACTTTGCAAGCTGTAACCGTCCGCGTTCAGCAGTCGACCCACCGTCCGAGGACTGACCCGATGTCCCATCCGACTCAATTCTTCCGCCAGATGGGTGGTGCTCTTGCAGGTCCAGCGCAATGGCGATTCAGGATCACCTCGGGTCAGCGGTTCTACCAGTTGTTCCAAGGTCTCGACTAATCCTGGATCGGCTTCGCTCCGACGTTTGCGTCCCCCGCCTTTCCGCCTCAAGTATGAATCCACCGGAGCTCGAGGATTCTTCTCTCGCCATGCCAACTCCACTAGTCCCTTGCGTATCGTATTCGGCGACATGTGGATCGCGGCGCTCACTGCCTGCAGACCGCCCCATCCATAGGATCGGGATTCCGCCGCTGCCCACTGTCGGCGCATCCGTTCATCCATCAACGGTGAGAGCGCACGGTACTTAGCCTCCACCTGCTGGATGTTGGCATCATTGCCCACAAATCCATTTAATGCGCCTTCAATAAAATAGTCAACTTATTTTGACGCGATCGCTTAGGCAACGAGACGGGGATCTTGACAACTCTCGCTGCCGGATTCGTGGTACAAGGCCGACATATTGTCCTCCTCGATCAGACACCTTACTCCGACGTAGCCCTCAGCTCGTGGCGAAATGTCGCGTGCCCTGGAACTTCCCCTCGCTCACCTGCGTAAACACCTTCAGCGCCCGGAGGTCCTGAATGCTCTGGTTCTACGAATCTTTCTTTCCCGCGGTCTGGATTTTATTTTTTCTCTACTGGCAGATCAAAGCCGCCAATACCAAAACCACCCAGCGCCTCGAGCCGGCTGCCTCGCGCATCCTGCGCGTCTTCATTTTCCTGATCGCGATCGCCCTCCTCTCGACAACTCGCATCCCGCTGCCCTGGCTTTACCTCCAGCTCTGGCCGGTTGGCTTTTGGCCCTTCTGGCTGGGAGCTGCCGTCACCATCGCCGGCCTTCTGTTCGCCGTCTGGGCGCGCGAGCACCTCGGCAGCAACTGGAGCCGCTCCGTCACCATTAAGCAGGGCCACGAGCTGATCACCACCGGTCCCTATGCCGTGGTCCGTCACCCCATCTACACCGGCATTCTGACCGGTTTCCTTGGCATGGCGATTGCCATCTCCCAAGTGCGAGGGTTCATCGTTTTCGTTCTCATCTTCCTCGTGTTCTGGATCAAGCTCCGCATGGAGGAACAGTGGATGCGTTCCCAATTCGGCGAGACGTATGCCACCTATGCTCGTCAGACCGCAGCCCTGGTGCCTTACCTCCTCTGATCGCTACGTCACGATCTCAGCCCCAGCGAGAGCGAGTTGAAACAACCTGAGGATTTGAATTTCGAGATCGATTTGCGTCGCGGACCATTCGCGAGACGAATCATTGAACGAAGCCCTTTGTGGCCGATGCATTCACGTGCCTCTGATCAGGGCGCTTTCGGCGGATGCATAGCTGCGGTTGTAGCCGGAGCGATCCTGCCGAGCCTCCCCCAGCGTAAACAATATAGCCTGCAGATCAAACGAGCATGGCCGGGTACGAGACGCTGAGTTGCGCTACTCACTGAGTCTGCGATAGTAACGTGCCAATGGCAGGATAGGCATCGGGAAACGGGCTTATCGCCATCACCTCCCGAATTG
>PKYX01000429.1 GCA_003132825.1 Acidobacteriaceae bacterium | reverse complement strand
GGGAAAAGCACAATTACCACGACGATCAGCCCCACGCCACCCGCCACCTTCAAATCACTGGGTTGATTCAGCAGGTTGAGTCCCTGGGTTACGAGATAAATTGCTCCACAAATCACAAGCACCAAAGCCGCATACACGAATCTCTCTCTCATTGCCGTTTACGCCTCGATCCTATTCCGAAACCGTGTCGAGCATACTCTACTACCGCAGTGCCGCATGCCAACCTCCTCGGTACCAGTTCAGTCTTCACAAGGCGGCTAGGCTGGAGACAAATCCTGGGTGCTGGTCAATGCTACTCAGCCTCTGTGGTCCACCTAGCCCCATAAATCTTCGGCCAACTGACTCAATTCGACGTCGGTTTCGTGCGGTCGCGCCCACGCTGGTAAATCGAAAGATTCACGAACGCGGCTTCGAGGATTGGCGTCGTCAACCCGTTCTTGTGTCCACGTTCGAGAAGATCGCCGAGGATACTGTCTACCTCGACGGGCGCCCCTTTTGTGAGATCGCGATACATCGAAGTCGTCATCTGCGAACCTTGAGCCGTAAGCTCCGTAGTCAGTTGTTCAAGGAAAGTGCCGGCTTGGGGATAACCGCAGCCATTCGCTATGTCTGCGCATTCGCGGAGCGACGAGACAGAAAGGGCGGCGCCTCCGGGGATGGAGGCAATCTCCCCGATGTTGCCTCTCAGCAGGCAGGTAATGGCCCCCACGGCTGCAAGCTGCACCCATTTCTGCCACATGGCCGGGAGGATCTGGTTCGACATCACAGCGTCGAAACCTGCGCCGCGGAGCGTCTCATCGAGTTCCTGCAGGCGTAGAGTGGTATGACCGTCGAGCTCACCGTAGGTGAGGCTCTGGAAATCAGCCAGCTGTTCAATCCGGCCTTCTTGGTCAATCTCTGCGGCAACCATGCAGACGCCGCCCAGAACGGCGTGTTCTCCGAAGCGCGAGACCAGGAGATCCATGTGATGCATGCCGTTCAACACCGGAAGAACCATGGTTTCGGGTCCCACCGCAGCACGGAAATCGTTCATTGCACCGGGAAGAGCGTAGCTCTTAACGCTCAGCAAGATCACGTCATAGGATCCGGCGATGCGGTCAGCGTTAACGGTTTTCGGATGTACCGTCAGATTTCCATGTGGACTGACGATCTGGAGTCCTCCTCCGTTTATTTGTTCTGCTCGTTTGGCGCGGACGAGAAACGTGACGTCGCGGTTCGCCTCGGCCAAGCGGCCGCCAAAATATCCGCCAACGGCGCCAGCCCCGACAACCAGAATTCGCATGATTCCTCTCCCTCTACTATCTTATGCGACTTGGGCGCGGCTGAGTCATGGGAGGCCATTCAGGGGCGCCCCATGACGTGGCAGATGAGCGTAAGGGGTGCCCGCCCACATGATGTAGGCTCCAGTCGGTTTGTGCGTGGTCGGCAGTCCGGTGGTTTTCGGATCAAGCGGCCACAGGATCATCCAATGGGTCCGATCGCAATGGGCTTGCTTGGTAGTGTCGTAGGGGTCAGAGTCGCTTCGCTGTGTGGCGCGTAGGAATTTTTCACTGTCAGGGCGGGGTGCTGGAGAAAGCTCTTATTTGTGTTCACGCATCAATATACTGAGCACATGCGAAAAACGTCTGGAACGGTCAAGTCCTCTGCCCTTAGAGCGGTAGCCGCGATAAAAAACGGCGTTTTTTGTCGCTCGGGGCGGCCGCAGAGCGTCAGGAATCGCTCCTGGGCGTCGTCGAATCTGGGACATGCTGAGCTATCAACGCGACGCTCGGGGCTCTGGCCAATCCTGTGCGTTGTTTGTTGAGTGTTTAGGCGAGCGTGACTAGCTGCTCGTCTTGCTCGTCATCGTTGGCCATCCAGGTCGTCCCGCCCGGTGCCTTGGGATACTCGCGGTAAATCTCCCCGAGCGCATCGAACGACTCCGATGGCAGGCTCTCTCCGACATGCCCAAGGGTAAACGAGCGGACGATCATTTTATTCCCATAGCCCACCAAAAAATACCGCGGACTAAAACCGAGTGCCGCCGGTTCTACACGATGAGTCAGAGAGCGAACTGGAGTCACCGAGGGAATGCTGGTGCGGAAGAACCAAGTGCTGGCCGTCTTTATCGAGAAGGAAAATCGAGCACAACATTCCCTCACTGTGGGCTTCGATCAGGCGGGTGACACTGGTCAGGACTTCGTTCAAGGGTGCGTCGATAAGGATCATCTTCAGCGCATCGAGCACTTCTTCGCCAGACAGAGTATGCGGGAAAGCTCCCGATGCTGGAGATGCTTGATCCGGAAGGCACGTTGGCGTTCTGGCGTCTGCCATAAACAACCCGCCTATTAGCAGGCATCAGAAGTATCGCACATGTCCTGTAAACACGGCCGAGAGTGGCAAAGGAAGAAGTGTTCTTGAGTACTTACGCTTACGGAATGCCTCGTGATGCCGGGAGCAAGTCGTCCGCCGCTGAGATTGGCTATGAACGATCATCAGTTCAGTGCCGATGTGCGATGTGTCCCCAGCTACACCGCCAGCCTTGGTCTCGGGANNGCGCCGCCGATGATCAGGTTGGTTTCCTTGAGGGTGAAGGGCTGGTCGGATTCGCCGTCAAATTTAATGGTCTGGCTGACGGCGTCCCAATGACCTTGTCTGGTGTTGTAGACAATGCGCACTTGATAGAGGCCGTCGGCGGTAAACGTGCGGAACGAGGGCAGATCGGTGGGGGGGCGGTTCATGCCTGGCATGGCGGGCTTGCCCGTTTTGGGGGCGGCGACGCTAGCCCATTGTCCGATCAAGGGCGAGTGGGGGACAGCTGGACCGACGCGGCGATATTCAGCCTCGGGGGCATCGGTCTGGTCGGCACGCGAGTACATGCGGTCGCGGTCGAAGCGCAGGCGGAAACGAGGGCGGTCCTTGCGACCACCGCCTGGAATCACAGTCAAGTAGGTGCCGTCAAATCTGTAGTGCGCCTCGGCGAAGGCGCCCCAGTCGCGGATCGTTGAGCCGTCGGCGCGCAGTTCCCACCAAGAGCCAAGGCCGTTAGCCGGGATCTGTGTCGGCAGCCAGACTCCAGTCTGGGCGGCGACGGGCAGCGCCATGACGGCCATGGAAAGAGCGTAGAAGAGTGTGGGGATTCGCATGGCGGTTCTTAGTCTGGGTCGACGTAGAAGGCCCCCATCATGCCCTCGTCCTCGTGGGTGACGATGTGGCAGTGGAGCATGTAGGCATTGTTGGCGTCGGCATAGTCGAGAAACTGCATGACGATCTGCACGGTGTCGAAGGGGGCCACCGCCACGGTGTCTTTCCAACCGGCCTCCGCGGCAGGCGGCGCGCTGCCGCCGATGCTTAGGATTTGGAACTGGACACCGTGCATATGGAAGTAATGCAAGAACTCGGTCTGGTTGACGATGTTCCATACCTCGGTGTTACCCAAAGTGGAATGAATGGCAGTCTGGGCGAACTGGGAGAGCTGCAACACATCCAGGCCGTCGATGCCGAAGCTGCCGAGGGTGCCTGTAAGGGTCACAGTACGTGACACCGCACTCGCGGTACCGTAGGGTGTAATGGTGTTGAGCGTAGTGGGCAAGGTGGCAGGGGTGCTGACCCCGGTGGTGGCAATCACCAGCGTGGAGACGGCGGCAGATGGGAACTCTGGAGCCACCCCAGCCACGGCGGTGACAAGAGTGCGGGTGGCGCCGGGGGCGAGATCGACGATGATTTCGGCGCGCTCGGCTGGGCCTAGCGTGACACCAGTGACCGATAGCGGCGCGGCCAGATAGCCCCCATCGCTGGCAATCATAGTGAAGGCGCTTTGGTCGCTCATCGAGACCGTGACCTGGGAGCCGATGGAGGCGTTGAGCAAGCGGAACCGCAGGCGGTTCTGGCTGGTGTTCAACGTGGCGGCGGCGGTGCTGACATTCATGCCGTTGAGAAACAGCGGGAAATTGGCACCGGGCACGATCGTGGACTCCGTGTATTCGATGGTGCCGTCGTTGGCGATGGCCTCCTGCTGCAGCACCAGGGGAATGTCGTTGATGCCGTAAGTGTCGGGCAGCACGGCGCTGGCGGAGGAGCTGTCGCCGATGATGAACTCGCCCGCCAGTCCGAGCGCGATAGCTCGGGCGGTGTTGCCTATTACGTGCGGGTGATACCACAAAGTGGCGGCCTGCTGATTGAGGGTGAAGCTCGGGGTATAGGTGGTACCGCTCGAGAAGACGCCGAACACGCCACCATCGTAAATCGCGGGCACGTGAGCCCCGTGAAAGTGCACGGTCGTATCTTCGCCCAGCGAGTTGGTAATTGCCATCGCGACCTGGTCGCCATTGTTCACTTCGATGGTGGGAGCCATCCAGACGCCGTTGAAGCCCTCGGTGGTGCTGGAGACGCCGGGAAGCAGGCTAGTGCTGCCCTTCAGCATGTTCATCGTGAAATGCTTCACGCCGCTGCCGTCAATGGTCGGAACCAGCAGAGGTGGGATCACCAGTGTGCCGTTGACAGTGGCTGCCGACTGCACCGTCAGCGTGCCGTTGGTAAAGCTCGCGAAGGTGTAGTTGGAGGCCGCCAGTGTGCCTTGAGCGGCGATGACAGGATAGATTCCGGGTATTGTAAGCACCGGGTTGGAAGTTAACGCGGGGGTACCAGTGACGGTGGTGGCGGCGGTGTCCCCGTTGACGAAGCCCAATAGGGTAGCGCTAAAAGCGGGTAGCGGTTGACCGAGGACGATGGTGTAGTTGTTGGCGGTGACACTCAGCGGAGCGGGAGCAACGACGATAGACTGGGTTACCGGTGTGGCGGCACTGTAGGTCGTGTTGCCGGCCTGCGAGGCGGTTACCGTGACCGTGCCGGTGCCGGTGAAAGTTACTTTCCCCGCGGACTGAGTCGCGGGTCCGGTCACGGAGTAAGTGACTGGCAGGCTCGAGCTGGCGGTTGCTCCCAGAGTGACGGCCGCAGCTCCGTAGGTGACCTGATTAGTCGGAGCGGTGAAGGCGACGGTTTGGGCTGTGAGGCTGGTCCCAGCCGTGGACGCGCCGCCTCCGCAGCCTGCCTGCCAGGCGACGATTGCGAGCAAACCGGATACACACGCGAGCTTTTTCAACATGGAATTGATTATTTTCCTATGCGGCGGCCGCCGGGGGCAAGTCACAGTGGTAATAGCCCTGAAGTTACAGTCTTCGGAGTTCCGGAAAAATAAGGGTGGCAGCGCAGGCCTAGGCTGGAAGCTTGAACCGCGCGCTCGACCGTAGGCTGGCGAGCCGCCTGGAAGCCGAAGCTGTGGAAACCGCCATCGCGACCTGGGGCTTATGACGAGTTTCGGGACGCTGTGGTTGTAGCGGTTGTTCCAAGGCAGCCAACCTTCCCGGTACGTCGAAGTCGAAAAGGGCAAACCGAGGGCTGAAATCGGCCTCGTCCTGCGCACCATCGCCAACCTTGGAACCCAGCTGGTGGCGGACGGTTCCGGAAAAACAAAAGAGCGACAAGGACCGGACCCCGTCGATATTGTTCCATCATCGCTTCCGCGCGCACGAAAGGAAAATGGACACAAAACTCATCGCCATCCTTGACCGCAGGGAAACGGGCTGCGTCCCCCGCGATGCCAGGGGAAGGCTATCCTTTACCTACAGCGAAGAGTGGTTAGCAGCGCGAATGAATACGGCACGGACGTTCGCGCTAGAAGCGGTGCTCCCAACGGGATGCACCGCCCTTTTCGCGGCCTACTCACAGAGAAGCGACAATCTTACGGTATTCTGCTTCGGTAAAGGCTTTCAGGGTTTGGGTGGTGATGTTACCTGCCAATCCCGTGGCCAGCATGAATTTCGCGCTCGTCTCGTCGTTAGGAAACTCAGAGATAATTACCGCATCGTACTTTCCCATGGTCAAGTACCAGGCGTGGATCTTCCCGCCCGCTGCCTCGGCGGCTTTCCTGGCCGCATCCAGCCGGGCCGGGCTCTCCTTAATTTTCGCAGCGCCCTGCTGCGTGTATCGGATCAGCGAAATGTAATGCCCCATCGTTATTTCCTCCAAATTGGGATTGAGTCAGATTTTACATTCTAGGCGGATACGCCTGATTGGTCGAGCGACGGAGGCCGCCGCCGAGTTCCAGAAAATCCTGGAACTGGTTCCGGAGTCGGACTTGTTAATCCAGTTCTGGCGGACCTGCCAGAGATCGGATTAGTTTGCTCACGCTATGCGCGACACCGAATGACTCGGCGACAGCGGAGGCGTCGAGCAGTCCCAGTCCGCAGGTCGCCGTGATCATCGCGCGCTGGGCAAATTTCTGAGGATCACCGGCCCGGGACGCGGCTTTCAGCCAGCGAAGGAAGATGCTCGCTGAATCGATGGCGTTCACTCCTGGCCGCGTGGGCACTATTCCATAAGCCACCGTTCCACCTTGTTGGATGAAGTCCAGCGCACGCCAATCAGCAAAGAACAAGTCGAGTCCTTCATGGGCATCGAACGAAATGATATCTGGCTGCACGCGGCACATACGCTCGAACGGGCGCGCTGCGCAGCAATGCAGTCCGGCATAGGCCCCGCGAATGCGAGCGTCCTTCAACGTGGCCGCCAATGCGTTGAGCCGCTGTTCCTCGGACACAGCGTTCGCGACAGGTGCGTCCAAGCATAAGGCCGGTTCATCAACAAACAGCAGAACGGGCAGGCCAGCCGATTTCAGGCGATCGATCTGCCAGCCGATGATCTGCGAGATATGAAATGCGACGGCGGCAAAAAGTGGTGGATCCGATAGAAAGGGTCGGCCCTTGTGGAACAGATACGCCGACAAGGTAATTGGGCCCTCGATCTGCCCCTTGACGGCGACGGCAGAGCTGAATAGACCAGAGGACAATGCTTGTTCGAACGCGCCGAAGCCGGCCGCGTTTGCCGGCGTCAACTCCCCACTGCTCCGGTGAAGAATTTCGAGCACCGAATCGAGCTGGCCTTCTTTTACCTGATAGCCGTAGCCTTCATTACGAGGCTCAATCAGGTTTTCCACAACACCGAGGCCCTGGCCGACGATACTCTCTCGTTCTGAGAGTTGAGGCAACTGAGGCCAAAAAGGAACTTCCAGTGACCATTCGGCGACGGAACGAACTGCCGATGTAGCCGACGTGAAAGGCAGGCTGCCGATGCCTGTGACCGCGCCCGCCGCGACGAAGGGCATTCGGCTGGTGTGAGCTCCAATGGCTGTCGATTGCACTCTTTTCAATTCTCCGCGGAAAGCCTTGCCGTCAAGGTCTCAGGATGAAAGTCTTCTCTAGCAGGTCCTTTCGGGCTGCAAGACAACTTTAAACGCTATCACGATTACCTCGGTGATCCCACGCCTCCGAGCTCGGATATCCTGCCGATCGCTATAATAGAGGAGGTGTAGTTCGCGGAAACGTCGCAAAGTTGGGGCTGAAAAGGAGGCCCCGAGGTCCATCAGGAAGACATGACGAGAAATCATACACATCCTCTTGAAAAGATCCTCGACAGCCGAATTGCCATCATCGACGGAGCGATGGGCACGACCATCCGCGCCTACGGCATGACGGAAGCGGATATCCGAGGGGAGCGATTCAAGGACGCGACGAAGAGCCTGCTGAACAACGGAGACCTGTTCTCGCTGACCAAGCCGGAAATGATCGGCGACATCCATCGGCGGTTTCTCGAGTCAGGGGCGGACATCATCGAGACCAACACCTTCGGGGCAACTAGCATCACCCAAAGCGAATTCTTTGTCGACGATCCTAGGGAGCGCGGCGGACGCAAGGATCCCGCGTTCTACCAAAAGATCGTCGACGATCCGTTTCTCGGCAGTCTGGCTCGGGATATTAATGAGCAATCGGCGCGGCAGTGCCGAGAATGGGCCGATCGGGTCGGGACCGCAACCTCGCGTCAGCGGTTCGTGGCGGGAGCGATTGGGCCGCTGACCGTGTCTCTCTCGAACTCGCCCGATGCCGACGATCCTGGCTTCCGGGTGGTGACGTTCGATCAGGTTAAGACAGCTTACGCTCAGCAGGTAGGTGGCCTCATCGCAGGCGGTGCAGACTTGCTGCTGGTCGAGACGATCTTCGACTCGCTAAACGCCAAGGCCGCACTCGTCGCGATCCGTGAGGTGTTCGATAAGGACGGCAGGGAACTGCCCGTGATGATCTCGGCGGCGGTGGGGCGTGGCGGCGAGACGATGATCTCGGCGCAGACGACTGAGGCTTTCTGGAACGCGGTGCGGCACGCGAAACCGTTGTCGGTGGGACTCAACTGCTCTCTCGGTCCCGATCTGATGTATCCGTTCCTGGAAGAGCTCTCGGAAAAGGCGGATGTTGCAATCTCGTGTTACCCCAATGCCGGGCTGCCGAATCCGCTGTCGGAAACCGGCTTCGATTTAGGTCCGCAAGACATGGCTCGTTATCTGCGCGACTTCGCACGCGGAGGATTGATCAACATCGCCGGCGGCTGCTGTGGAAATACTCCTGAGCACATCGCNNAGCCACCGAGGAATCCTTCGCTCGCCAGACCGAGATTGAGAGTCGAGCGTGAGCGAGTCAGACAGCGCGAGCGCGGCCGAACCCACGAAGGCGAAGCCACTCCGTCTCTCGGGATCACAACCGTTCACCCAGCAGCCCGGTGTCTACATCATGATTGGCGAGCGGACCAATGTGGCCGGTTCGCCGAAGTTCGCCAAGCTCATCAAGGGAGGCAAATATCAAGAAGCGGTAAGCGTCGCCCGCCAGCAGGTCGAGAATGGGGCGAATGTCCTCGACATCTGCATGGACG
>PKYX01000370.1 GCA_003132825.1 Acidobacteriaceae bacterium | reverse complement strand
TCACCATGATGGAAACACGCCGTCCCTGGGGATGTCGCGTAACCTAGGGTCGTGGTTACCAGACACCTTACCGGAGCGGAAAGCCGCTATGTGGCTGGGATTCAGGGGTTTAGAGGTCGCGCCGAGTGCAGCGACTGGCTGGACATGTACCTCGGTTTCAGCGTTGCGCTAACGGATTTCGAGGTCTACTTCAGCTCCAGAACTTCTTTCTCTTTCGCCTTGCTCATCTCTTCCANNTGGCATCGTTGCCATCGCGGCGAATATTCCGCACTGCAGTGCGGTGCTCCTCGAGCACCTTGTGCAGATGTTTCACCATGTCTTGGCGGCGTTCCTGGGTCAGCGCCGGGACCGGCACGCGGATCAGCTTGCCGTCGTTCATCGGATTCAGCCCGAGTTCGGCGGAACGAATCGCTTTCTCGATCGGGCCGATCTGCGACGGATCGAAGGGTTGCACCGTAATCATCTGCGGTTCCGGCGCGTGGACAGCCGCAATCTGATTCAGTGGCATCTGTTGGCCGTAATAGTCGACGCTCACCCCGTCCAGCATGTGCACCGAGGCGCGCCCGGTGCGAGTGGAAGCCATGGCCTTGCGAAAATCCTCGACCGCCTTGTCCATGCGCGTCTTGAGTTGCAGGTCCATCGTTAGCTCCGTGAAACTAGTGTCAAAACGTTGCATTATAACCCAGCCGTTTGGGACGACGGCTCATTCTGAGTCCCGCTTCAGCGGGCGAGGGATCTCCGTTCCAGGCTGACCCCGTCCGCAGATTTTCCCGCTACGCTCTCTCGCCTTCGGCTGCAAGTGTGGGGTGAACGGAGTTGAGAATCGATGTCTGAACCGCCGGCTTGACTTAGGCGCTGACCAGCGACCCAACTTTTTCCCCACTCACAACTTTGCGGATATTTCCGTGGTGATTCAGATTGAAGATGATGATGGGAAGGTTATTTTCCTTGCACAAAGAAATTGCGGTCGCGTCCATCACCCGGAGTCCCTGTTTCAGCACTTCCATGTAGGTGATCTCGCTGAATTTCTTGGCATCTTTTACCACCATGGGATCGGCGTCGTAGATACCGTCCACTTTGGTGGCCTTCAGGATGACGTCCGCCTTGATCTCCATGGCTCGCAGCGATGCCGCAGTGTCGGTGGAGAAGTACGGGTTCCCCGTACCGCCGGCAAAGATCACCACTCGGCCCTTCTCCAGATGNNGACATCACGCGGGTAAACACATTCTGTTTTTCGAGCGCGTCCTGCAGCGCCAACGCGTTGATGACGGTCGCCAGCATGCCCATCTGGTCGGCGGAAACGCGGTCCATCTCCTTAGCCTGCTCGGCCACGCCCCGAAAGAAATTCCCGCCGCCGACGACGATGGCGATCTCGACCCCCATGGTCTTTACATCCGCAAGTTCGGCGGCGATTTCGTGGATTCGAAGCGGATCCACTCCGAAGCCCTGGCCTGCCGCCAGAGCCTCCCCGGACAGCTTGAGCAGAATGCGTTTGAAGGCAGGACGTGTCATAGATTTGCCATCGCGATTTGCCATCGCAAGACGCCGGGTGAGGCCTTCCCGCCCTCACACGGAACCATTAAAAAAGGGCGCCACCGGCGCCCTGAAATTACTCCGTCTTCGGCTCCGGCGGCTGGGTGAAAGCGATCGTCGCCCCTAGGTCTCCCACCTTGAAACGGGCGAAGCGGCGCACCGCGATGTTCTCCCCCAGCTTGCCGACTTTGGAGGCGATGAGTTGAGCAATTGAAATTGTCTGGTCCTTGATGAAGGGCTGCTCCAGCAGGCAGACTTCCTCGTAGAACTTGGCCATCTTTCCCTCCACGATCTTCTCCACCATCTGAGCCGGCTTACCCATGGCAGCCACCTGCGCTCGATAGATGTCCTTCTCGCGCTCATAGGCCTCGGGAGTAACGTCTTCCTTGCGCACGAACTTCGGATCGCTGGCCGCAACGTGCATGGCGATGTCGTGCACGAGTTCCTTGAAGTCCTCGGTCCGCGCCACGAAATCGCTTTCGCAGTTCACCTCGACGAGCACACCGATTTTGCCCCCGGCGTGAATGTAGCTGGTCACCGTGCCCTCGCTGGTCACGCGCGCAGCTTTCTTAGCGGCCGCCGAAAGACCTTTCTTGCGAAGCAGAACGATGGCTTTCTCGATCTCTCCCTTGGCTTCGGTCAAGGCCTGCTTGCAGTCCATCATGGGCGCTCCGGTCATGTCCCGGAGCTCCTTCACTTTTGCGGCAGAAATGTTCACCCGGTTGTTGTCATCGGGTTCGGAACTAACGGGAGTAGCCATATCTCGAATGAGTCCTTTTCACTCCACAAACTTTGACCCGCGCCGGACGACCCGCGCGGGTCTCACTTGCTGTCATAGGCCGAAGGCCCGAATTCTGGATTTTCGCGCCAGCCAATCCCGAACGTCCACCGAACGCGGACTGGCTGAGACCACCACTGGCCTAGTAGGTCCGAGTCCCCACCTGCGGGACGTCGGCTTCGTCGGGCTCCGCCTCGGGTGCGACCGCGGGCTGCTTGCGTGCCCCGGCCCCCAACACGTCTTCCATGCTGATGTCCTCGGTGCCGGAGGCAGAGACGCCCTCAGGGGCGGACCCCTCGGCGGTGACTTCTGCTTCGAGGCCCACGGCCGGGGCTGGCTCGGCATAGGCCGCGGCCGCCAGGTCGGCAACTTGCTTGTCGCTCATCAGCTGCGCGCCTTCGGCGGCAGAATCGGCAATTTTCGAGGCAAAAAGTCGGATCGCCCGCAAGGCGTCGTCGTTACCCGGGATGACGTAATCCACTTCGCTCGGGTCGCAATTGGTGTCCACCACAGCAACCACCGGAATGCCCAGCTTGCGCGCCTCGCGCACCGCGATCTGCTCTTTATTCGAATCGATCACAAAGATTGCGTCGGGCAAGCGGTTCATATTCTTGATGCCGGCCAAATTGGCCTGCAAATGCTTGCGTTCGCGCTCGAGCTTGATGACTTCCTTTTTGGGCAGCAGCTCATAGCGGCCATCGGTCGCCATTTCGTCGAGTTCCTTGAGCCGCTTCACGGATTTCTGCACCGTAANNTTCTGCAGGTCGATAATGTAGATCCCGTTGCGCTCCCCGAAGATGTATTCCTTCATCCTGGGGTTCCAGCGCTTGGTCTGGTGCCCGAAGTGGACGCCCGCTTCGAGCAGCTCCTTCATGGTGATGTTAGCCAATCAACCTCCTCGTTTGGTCTGCATCCTCTGCGGGCGTGTGGCCCCGCTCAGGATTGCCATTTTCGCCCCCGCGTTCGCGAGCGACGAAAAGAATTGAACCTCTAAAAGCTGATTCCGTCATGCCGCAGGGACGGAGCTTCGTGACGCTCCTGATACCCCTCGGCGACTAGCGCTTCGAGTACTGGAACCGTTTTCGGGCGCCCTTCTGCCCATACTTCTTGCGCTCTTTGGAGCGGTCGTCACGGCTGACCATGCCCTCCGACTTGAGCTTCTTGCGAAACTCTATGTTGAATATCATGAGAGCCCGCGCAATGCCCAGCTTCACCGCGTCGGCCTGCCCGTTCACGCCCCCGCCGGAAACCCGGGCTAAGACGTTGAAGGTCGCGGCCGTGTCGGTCGAAAGCAATGGCTGCCGGGCGCTCGAGCGCTGCGACTCGGTGACAAAGTACTGCTCAAATGGACGCCCGTTGATTTTGAACTCGCCCGTGCCCGGACGCAAATAAACTCGCGCCACCGCCGACTTGCGGCGTCCCGTTCCATAGTATTGAACTAGTTCTGCCATTATTTGCCTTCAGCTCTCGTGAGTCGGTCTTGCGCCAACTCCGGGGCCTTGAACCTTTCCCATAAAGTTCCGATACCGACGACCCGAACGAATCTCGATTCCAATCTCTTCAGAACTACGCGGGTCGCTTACGCCAGCACCTTCACCTGCGGCTTCTGCGCCTGGTGGGGATGCTTGTCGCCGCGATACACGTTCAACTTGGTCATCATCTGCTTGCCCATTTTCGTCTTGGGCAGCATGCGCTCGATCGCATCCTCGACCACCAACTCGGGTTTGCGCGCGAACCGCTTGCGGAATTCTTCGGTCCGCAATCCGCCCGGGTATCCGGTGTAATGTTGATACGTCTTCTGCTCGGCTTTCAAGCCGGTAGTCTTGACCTTCTCGGCGTGGATGATGACGACGTGGTCCCCGGTGTCCAGAAACGGCGTGTACTGCGGGTTCTCTTTGCCCATCAAAATGCGGGCCACTTGCGAGGCTAGCCGGCCCAGGGTTTTCCCGGACGCGTCCACGACGTACCACTTGCGCGCAATTTCCCCCTGTTTGGGGAAATAGGTAGACATTGCAATATCTCCCAGAAAATAAAAAAATTAAGAAGACCGCTGAATACCCTAGTCAGCGCCGAAGGCGCGGGGCGATCAGGCGGGCAACTGCAGGACTGCCAAAGGTTTAAAGATAACGTAGCGTCTATCGAATTGTCAACGGAATGACACGGAATGACTACGGCGCTCCCGGGCCACTCGTGGCAGGCAACAGACGGCCCCCTCTACTCATAGGCC
>PKYX01000458.1:273-4591 GCA_003132825.1 Acidobacteriaceae bacterium | reverse complement strand
AGGGACGTTCTTGGTCACTACGCTGCCTGCTCCTACCATGGCATTTTTTCCAATCACTACATTCGAAAGAATCGTCGCCCCGGAGCCAATCGAGGCTCCTTGTTCCACCCGGGTCACTTCCACTTTCCAATCCGCTTCGGACTGCAGACCGAAGCGGATTGGAAAGTGGAAGTGACCCGGGTGGAACAAGGAGCCTCGATTGGCTCCGGGGCGACGATTCTTTCGAATGTAGTGATTGGAAAAAATGCCATGGTAGGAGCAGGCAGCGTAGTGACCAAGAACGTCCCTCCCCAGAGTGTGGTGGCTGGCAATCCGGCAAGAGTATTGCGATCTCTAAACTCTGACAGGAAGGTGAAATAGATTATGAAGTCTCACGGAATGATTCCTTTTTTGGATCTGGTAACCCCGCACCTGGAGCTGGAAGAAGAACTGGTGGCGGTATTTCGCGACTGCATTCGCAACGCGCACTTCATCGGCGGAAACATGCTCGAGGAATTCGAGCGCGACTTCGCCAAGTTCTGCGATGCCAAGCACGCGATCGGCGTGGCCAACGGCACCGACGCCGTGCGCTTCGCGCTGATGGCCGGCGGGGTCCAGTCCGGCGATCTGGTCATTACCGTGCCCAATACCTTCATCGCCACCACCGAGGCCATCTCGCAAGCGGGCGGGCAGCCGGTGTTCGTCGACATTGACGAAAAAACCTACAACCTCGACCCCATCAAGCTGCAACAATTTCTCGAAAACGACTGCCGCCGCGAGGCGGGGAAGACGGTGCACACGAAATCCAAGCGGCCGGTCACGGCGATTGTGCCGGTGCACTTGTATGGGCAGATGGCGGCCATGGACCGAATCCTCGACCTGGCGGCCCAGTACGGCCTGATGGTCGTCGAAGATTCCTGCCAGGCGCATGGCGCGAAATATTACTCCGCCAAAGACAAGCAATGGCATACGGCCGGGTCCATGGGCATTGCAGCCGGGTTCAGTTTCTACCCGGGAAAGAACCTGGGAGCCTGCGGCGAAGCGGGTGCGGTTACGACCAACGACGACAACGTGGCCAAGAAAATTCGCATGCTGCGCGACCACGGACAGGTCCGCAAGTACTACCACGATATCGAAGGCTACAACGGCCGCCTGGACACCCTTCAGGCCGGCATCCTGCACCTTAAGCTGAAGCATTTGGAAGGCTGGAACGAAAAGCGCCGCTCCCTGGCCAAAGAGTATTCCCGGCTGCTCGAAGGAACAGAGGGAGTCATTCTGCCCCACGAACCCTCCTGGTCGAAGGCGGTGTACCACCTGTATGTGGTCAGAGTGGCAGAGCGCGAGAAATTGCAGGCTGAGCTGGCCGGGAGCGGCATTGGTACGGCCATCCACTACCCGATTCCGCTGCACCAACAGAAGGCCTATCAGCGGCTGGGATACAGGACGGGAGACTTCCCCGTCGCCGAGCGGGTCGCCCTGGAAATCGTCTCTCTGCCCATGTTTCCGCAGCTTACCTTGAGCCAGCAGGCTCATGTGGTAGATGAAGTGCGGCGCCTAGTGACGGAAGAGGCAGCGCCCGAGTTGGTACGCAACGAATCCACTCTAGTGGGCCGCCGCTAAACCGGACACGCGCCCATGGGTTTCCGCATCGACCGCTTCGCCACCCTGTACCTGTTCCATCCCGCGCGCCGGTTGGCGGCGGCGGGGAAACCATCGATTCCGATCTTGATGTATCACGGGATTGCCGGGGACAGCGAAGCGGGCGTTCACCCCTACTACCGCATCTCAACCGCGCCCCAGGTCTTCGCGCGGCAGATGGCTTATCTCGAAGACCACGGCTACCGGACGGCGAGTCTGGCGGAGGCGTTGCGCGGGTTGCGGGATCCGGCCGCCGCCATAACGGCCTCCAGTCGATCGGTAGTCATCACCTTCGACGACGGCTACAGCGATTTTTACCAGAACGCTTTTCCGATCCTCGAGCGGCACGGCTTTACCGCCAGCGTCTTTTTGCCCACGGCGTACATCGGCGATGAGCGGCGGCAGCTAAAGGGGCGGGAGTGCCTGACCTGGAGCGAAATTCGCGAACTGCAAAGGCACGGAATCTCGTTTGGCTCGCATACCGTGACCCACCCTCAGCTCCGCGACTTGGATGCTCAGGCGGTTAAGGAAGAAGTGGTTGCCTCCAAGCAAACTATTGAGCAGAAACTCGGGTGCGCGGTCGAGTCCTTTGCCTATCCCTATGCTTTCCCGGAGACCGAAGCCGAGTTCAAGGGAAGGCTGCGCGATTTGCTGGGTCAGGCCGGGTACAAGAATGGAGTGTGCACCACGGTCGGCCGAGCCGATCCGACGAGCGACACGTTCTTCCTGCGGCGTCTGCCGGTGAACTCCGACGACGATCCGCGGCTGTTTGAAGCCAAGCTGGAGGGTGCGTACGATTGGCTGGCCAAGCCCCAATACCTGATGAAATTGGCCAAGGGATGGGCACGTTCCAGGCCGCCGGGGCGGGGTTAATCCCGGGGCGGAACCCCTAATCTGCAAGCGAAAGCGGCGGGAAACCCGGGCGTCGGCCATGTACTACCGGGACCTATTGGGCGGATAGGGGTAGCCGTTATAACCATTACGTGACAGTCCAGTAGATCGTATGCAACTCCCCTACTGGGTAGATTTTTTGACCAGGACGGCTCGCCAACGCTGTGAGCCGCAGGCATCACGATTGACGGAGGACAGTGTGCAAGGGCCTCGAGCGCTGTTGCTGACCATCATTTTTGCTTTGACCGCCGCGGTTTTCTCTTCCGCCAGCGATATTTACCTCGCGCAGAGCGCAGCCGGTGGCGCCACCGGCGCCGATTGCGCCGACGCTCTCCCCGTGACGTTTTTCAACGCGGCAGGAAATTGGGGCAGCGGAACCGGCAAAATCGGGCCCGGAACCACGGTACACCTGTGCGGAACGCTCACAGCAGCGGCGGGCTCGCAGTTCTTGACCTTCCAGGGCAACGGAAGTTCGGGGAGTCCAATCACGCTTCTGTTTGAAGCCGGAGCATCCTTGCAAGCTCCCTACTTCAGTTCGGGGGGCGCTATTGCCCTGGCTGGGCACAGTTTTCTGGTGGTGGATGGCGGGACCAACGGTTTCATTGAAAACACGCTGAATGGGAGTTCTGGAGCCGCGTGCCCGGGAGGAGCATGTTCCTTCCAGCAGGCCAGCAAGGCGATCGAAGCGTCGTCAGCTTCCAACGTGGAGATCCAGAACCTGGGCATGAAGTATCTCTACTACCATGCTACCTCGTCCGATACCGCGATCGACGACAGCGCCGTGAATTGTGTTTACACCAACGGGATTGGAAACAACCTGAGCATACACAACATTACGGCGGTCGACGCTAGCTGGTGCATCAATTTGCAATTTGGCAGCGGCTCGAGCGGATTGAGTATCTACGACAACAGCATCTCGCGGATTGACCATGGAATCGCACTGGGTGGGAATCCCGGCGGGGCGCTCTCGAACGTCAACATCTATGGCAACACAATTTTCTCCTTCGCCAACTGGGATACGACCTCCGACGACTATCATCACGATGGGATACACGCCTATGGCAACAGCTCCACGATTACAAATCTGAATATCTACAACAACACATTCTCGGGACCGGCCAGCACTTGTGCCTCGAGCTGCATTACGGGGTACATCTTCATCGAGGTATCCGCGGGAATTACCAACGAAAGCATCTTCAACAACCTGTTTACGGCTCAATCCACCGACGTCATTTCCTCCGGCGGCGGCCTGCTGGGCGTCTACTCGGGAAATTCCCCGGTTCTGATCGCGAACAATACGGTTGTGGGCGGAGGTTCTGGAAGCGCGCTTTGTTTCGGCGCGAATCAGACCATGACGGGGGTGACGCTCGAAAATAATGTCTTCTCCACCTGCAACCAGCTTTCCGACATCAAGAACGTGAGTTTTTCGGCCTTCACCAACAACGTCTACGCCAACGCCCAAAGCAGCAACGCTTTAGAATGCGGGAGTACGTTTTATAGCTCGTCGCAATTCGCCGCCTTCAAATCCTGTGCGGCGGAAGGCTCAGCATCCATCTATACGGCAAATGCCGNNAGGCGCGAATCTCACAGCGCTTGGCATCGCAGCCCTGAACAGTGACAAGAACGCAACCGCGCGGCCATCGACCGGTCCTTGGGACGTGGGCGCGTTTCAGTTCTCCAGCAGTCCGTCCACAGCGCAGCCGCCGGCCCCCCCGACTGGTTTGAACGCCGTGGTGCAATAGACGGCGACTACGGCGGTTTGCGGGATTGCTGGTTGGCTACTCCGGAGAAACTCAAACTGGCGTGCCGG
>PKYX01000458.1:0-179 GCA_003132825.1 Acidobacteriaceae bacterium | reverse complement strand
CTCGATGGCTACGGGATTTGGGCGATCATCATGACGGCCGCGGCCTACATGCGGTTCGGCAGCATGGGCATTAAGTCGGCCTTCCAGAAATATGTGGCCGAATCGACGGGCAACGGGGAATACGAGAAGACCAACGAGTTACTCAGCACCGGCTGCGCCGCGATGTTTGTCCTGTCGCT
>PKYX01000245.1 GCA_003132825.1 Acidobacteriaceae bacterium | reverse complement strand
TGCGGCAAACAAGGCTTCGAAGCGATGGGCCAATTCGCGAGACTTCATCCGGAGAGTCCCCTATTCGTTGTCCGCAAGCGCTTCAAAAGAAACCGCGATGAACCTCATCTACGGTATTCTGGGATGGTTTCGATGGCGGAGAGATGCAACTGCGATCCCAGGCGCAATATATCAAACTAGCGCGGTCATCCGCAGGGGATAGTGGTGATGGAACCGCGGTACCGCCCGGATCGCGCCCTCGGTGCTTGTGAGGTTCGGTGGTTGGTTGTAGTTTAGCGGAACGGCCAGATCTTGAAACCAGACACTTTGCGCCTAGATCACGACCCGCATCGCAGGTTCAACCCCCTCAGCAACGAGTGGGTGGTGGTGTCTCCCCACCGGGCGCTCCGTCCCTGGCAGGGACAAGTCGAAAAGGTGGCGGTCGGGCGAGAGCCTGATTACGACCCGAGCTGTTATCTCTGTCCTGGAAATTTGCGGGCCGGTGGCGCCCGGAACCCCGCCTACGCCGGTACCCTGGTCTTCGACAACGACTTCGCTTCCCTCCGGCCCGACGCCCCGCGGGAGCGGCTCGATATCGGGGGCAAGGGATTGCTGGTCGCCGAAGGCGAGCCGGGGGTCTGTCGCGTCATGTGCTTCTCGCCGCGTCATGACTTGACGCTTTCTACCATGCGGATTGCGGACATCGAGGAAGTGATTCGCATCTGGGCGGCGCAGTTTCTGCAATTGGGCGCTCTGCCGGAAATCAATCACGTGCAGATTTTTGAGAACCGAGGCGCCATGATGGGCGCCAGCAATCCCCATCCGCACTGTCAGATTTGGGCCACGGCTTCGATTCCCCAGGCGCCGGCCAGGGAACTGGTCTGCCAGCGGAGCTATTTCGAGGAGCAGGGGAGCTGCCTGCTCTGCGATTACACCCAGCTCGAAGCCCAGCAGAAGGTGCGCTTGGTTTCGGAGAATACGGCGTTTGTGGCCCTGGTCCCCTTCTGGGCGGTCTGGCCTTTTGAAATCCTGATCTCGAGCCGCCGCCACACCGGGACCCTGTCCCGCTTCACCCACCAGGAAGTCCCCCTCCTGGCTCAAATCCTGAAGCAGGTCACGTCGGTCTACAACCGGGTGTTTGACGCTCCCTTTCCCTACTCGATGGGATTTCACCAGTCCCCCACCGACGGCGACCCGCACCCGGAATGGCACTTTCACGCGCATTTCTACCCGCCACTTCTGCGTTCCGCATCCATCCGGAAGTTCATGGTCGGGTTCGAGATGCTGGGGACACCGCAACGGGACATCACAGCCGAGAGCGCGGCCGAGCGGCTGCGGTCGCTTTCGCTCGCAGACCCGCCAGCCGAATAAGCCCGACCTCTACGGAAGACTGTCGTTTTCTATTGTAATCGGTTACATTTCCATGCGCGGCGGAGTGGGGGCTCGAGGATCCGCAGAGTGGCCGCCCGGGAGGCATCGATTCATGCTTAGCGCCATTGACTGGATCATCATGGGCGTCTACTTCGTTTTCGTCCTTGGAATCGGAGTCGTGCTGAAGCGTTCTGTGCGCACGAGCACGGACTTCTTTCTTGCGGGACGTTCCATTCCAGCCTGGGTCGCCGGATTGGCCTTCCTCTCGGCTAATTTGGGTGCGCAGGAAGTCATCGGTATGGGAGCCTCGGGCGCGAAATATGGTATCGAGACCAGCCACTTTTATTGGATTGGCGCCATTCCGGCGATGGTATTTGTGGGCATCTTCATGATGCCCTTTTACTACGGCTCGCGGGCTCGCTCCGTGCCGGAATACTTGCGCTTGCGCTTTGATGAAAAGACCCGCGGCCTCAATGCCATTTCCTTCGCCACCATGACCGTATTTTCCTCGGGCATTTCCATGTACGCCATGGCGAAGTTGATCGAGATCCTCCACATTTTTGACGCGCCGTTTCAACACTTCGGAGTGCCGCGGGCCTGGATTTTCCACTTTTCGCTCATCGTTTCCGCCCTGGTGGTGTTGGGCTACATTCTTCTGGGCGGGCTCACCAGCGCCATCTACAACGAGGTGTTGCAGTTCTTTCTCATCGTCGCCGGATTTCTGCCCCTAGTATGGCTGGGGCTGAGGAACGTCGGTGGCTGGACCGGGCTCAAGACGAAGCTGGCTCCGGCTTACACTCATTCCTGGGTGGGACTGGGAAACGCCCATACCAACCCTCTGGGCGTCGAGTGGTTCGGACTGGCCATGGGCCTGGGCTTTGTTTTGTCGTTCGGCTATTGGTGCACGGATTTTCTGGTCATCCAGCGCGCGATGGCGGCGGATTCGATGAGTTCCGCGCGGCGCACACCCCTGATTGCGGCGTTTCCGAAAATGTTGTTTCCCTTTCTAGTCATTCTGCCCGGCTTGATTGCCATCGCGCTGCCGACACAAAACCTCGCCAGTCTGGCCGGAACCCACTCGGGGGCGGCGATCGAAGGCAAGGGCTTGATCCCGCCCAAAATTGATGCCAGCACTGGCCAGCCCCTGGTCGACAGAAACGGGGTGGTCGAACTCGATTACGACCTGGCGGTTCCGAACATGCTGCTGCACTACTTCCCCACCGGAATCCTGGGCCTGGGCTTGACGGCGCTGCTGGCGAGTTTCATGTCCGGCATGGCGGGGAATGTGACGGCCTTCAACACGGTGTGGACCTACGACATCTACCAGTCTTATATCAACCGCACCGCGAGCGATCAGCATTATCTGTGGATGGGCCGCATGGCGACCATTTTCGGCATCGCGCTTTCGCTCGCCGCAGCCTACCTTGCATCGCGCTTCAACAACATCATGGACATGCTCCAGCTGGTATTTGCCTTCGTGAATGCACCCTTGTTCGCGACGTTTCTGCTGGGCATGTTCTGGAAGCGCACCACCGGTCACGGCGCCTTCACCGGTTTGCTCGGTGGCACCATGGCCGCCGCGCTGCACCACGCCCTGAGCCTCCCGGAAGGATCGGTCCCCGGATTGAAGGGCGGCTGGATCGCCGTGCTGCATGTCTATCCCAGTCAGATGGCACAGAATTTTTGGACTGCGATCTTTGCCTGGACCGCCTGCTTCCTGATCACCGTCGCGGTCAGCCTTCTGACCCGGCCCCATGACGACAAAGACCTCGTCGGCCTGGTGTATTCGCTGACCGAACGGCCGAAGGAGCAGCATCTTTCCTGGTATCAGCGTCCCGTCACCTTGGCGGTGGTGGTGCTCGCTGCGACCGCCGTACTCAACTTCATCTTTAGATAGGAATCATTATGGGGCTCGACATACGGATGCCGATCGGCTGGCTGTTCGTGGTGTATGGCATGCTGCTGATGGGGTATGGGGCATTCAGCGACAAAGCGATTTACGAGCGCTCCCTGGGCGTCAATATCAACGCCGGTTGGGGAGTCGTTATGCTGGTGTTCGGCGCCATCATGTTGGCCCTCGCGCGCCGGGTCAGCCAACACGACTCGGCCTCTCGGAAACGCTAGTTCCTCTCGACCGGCTAGTTAATCTCGGCCCGAAAGGGAGAGGCCGGCAGGCCGTCGCGGTTGTAGAGATTGCAGTCCGGACTGGCCAACCATCCATAGCGAACGTAGACCGGTGACTCGACCGCAGAACTGGAAACCACAACCGTCGGCCCCTCAATTCTGGCTTCGGCGGGCGAAAACTTTCCGTCCGATCCAGCGACTTCAAATCCCTTCAATTCGCCGCCTTTCGCGACTAGTCCGTTGGTCGCATGCTCGAACCAGAGGCGCAAGGCATGGTCCTCGGTCGTAACTTGGCGGAACAAAGGGCCGGAATATTCGATCTTCTCGCCGTAGACCTGGGCGCGCGCAATGAGCGCCAGGCGTGCGGCCACATCCTGCTTGTCGGGCGGGTGCAGGTTGGCAGGATCTCCGACATCGATGGTCACGGCCATGCCCGTATTGCGGAGGACGAGCGTCTGGCGTTGCGCTTCGCGAACTTCGGGCCACTGATTCCGCGGGTCGGCGATCCAATTCGGAAGCTGGACGAACAGGAACGGAAAGTCCCCTTCGCCCCAACTGCGCCACCAATCACGAATCATGGTCTGGAAAAGACGCGCATACAGCGGAGCTCGCTCGGGTCCGGCATTGCTTTCGCCCTGGTACCAGATCACCCCCCGGATGGCGAAGGGAGTCAAGGGAGCGATCATGCCGTTGTACAGGCCGGAAGGGTCCCAGGATCCAAAGTCAGGATGCCACCGCCGGTTGGGGGCGGGCTGGCCTGCGGCCTTGGCCTCGGCGGCGGCGTGTTCAAAGTCGCGATCTTCGTTTGCCAGCCGCAACATCGTGTTGGTTTGCTCCTCGACCGCCGGGACTCGCTCGGCGAACACCGGCATCAGGGAAGCGTCCGCCGAGAGAGCGCGCAGGCTGGTCCAGGCTTCGGCGGCGGTGCCTCCCCAATACGACTCGATCAAGCCAATGGGCACGCTTTCTTTCTGCCGCAAATCCCGAGCGAAAAAATAGGCGACCGCGGAAGAGTCCGCCACGGTTTCGGGCGTGCAGGCCACCCAGGTTTTTGCCTCCACGTCCGTCAGCGGGTGGTCGGAGGCTTTCTTCTTAACCTGAAACAAACGAATCTTGGGATCGTTGGCCGCCGCAATTTCGGCCTCGGCGTTGGTGACGCGAGTCATGGGCAGTTCCATGTTGGACTGCCCCGATGCAACCCAGACATCGCCCACAAGAATGTCGCTCAAGGTCAGGGTGTTATTGCCCTGAATGGTCATGGGGAACGGACCGCCTGCTTCCCCGGGGGAAAAGTACAGGCTCCAGCGGCCGAGTTCATCCGCGATCGCGGTTCGGGTTTCGTTGCGGAAGCTTGCCGAGACGGACTCGGCCGGAGCGGCCGTGCCCCAAATGTGAACCGGCAATCCTCTCTGTACCACCATGTGATCGGCGAGCAGGGCCGGAAGCGTGACATCGGCGCGGGAACACGCTGCAAGAACGAAGAAAACGAAGAAAGCACTCAGCCGGCGGCAGAACGGCGTCAGGCAGCGGAGTCGCATCATGGACGGGATCATGGCTTCCTTTTTCGGCGGGTCGAATTGTATAACACGCGTCGAGGAACCTCTCTCCGCCCCCAAGGAAGACCCGACGTGCACATCCTCCGGGTGTTATTCTTCTGTCGCCAAAAGAGCGGTACGATTCCGGCGTCTACGGGGCGGGAGACAAACATGAAAAGAAATCGGCGCGATGCTTGGCCGCGGATTGTGATTGCCCTGGCGGTAACGGCCTGCGTGGTTTCACCCGCCGTCCTTCAGAGCCAGAGCGCCGCACCCGCTCCGCCTCCCATCTTGTTGGGGACTGCATGGTATCCGGAACAGTGGCCGGAGTCTCGCTGGGATCAAGACCTCGCTCTGATGCAGCAGGCCGAAATCCACATGGTGAGGGTCGGCGAGTTTGCCTGGAGCCGCATGGAGCCGAGCGAAGGGCAGTACGACCTCGACTGGCTGGACCGCGCTATTACGGCCGCCGCCAAGCACGGAATCTACACCGTCCTCGGCACGCCGACTGCGGCTCCGCCCGCGTGGTTAACCGAGAAGTACCCCGAGACTCTCCGCATCGACGAGAACGGCCACCGCGCCGAACACGGAAATCGGCAGCAGTTCAACTTCGCGAATGCCAAGTATCGTGAACTGGCGCGGAAAATCGCCGAACAGATGGCCAAGCGCTTCGGCCACAATTCGTACGTACTCGGCTGGCAGATTGATAACGAGTACGCCGAAGAGTCTTACAATCCCGACGCCAAAGCCCAATTTCAGCAATGGCTGCAGGCGCGCTACGGAACCCTCGACAACCTGAACGCCCGCTGGACCACCGCCTATTGGAGCCAGACCTACTCCGCTTGGGACCAGATTCCGATTGAGACTCGCTACGGCAATCCCGGTCTGTTGCTCAGCTGGAAGCGCTTTGTCAGCGACACCTGGCGCTCTTACCAGAAGAACCAGACCGAGGTCATCCGCGCCAACTGCGATCCCCGGCAGTTCCTTACCACCAACATGATGGGTTGGTTCGATGGCTTCGATCACTACACGGTGAGCCAGGACCTGGATCTGGCCGCCTGGGACGACTATGTGGGGGAAGGCCATCTCGATCCAGCCAAAAACGGCGCGGCGCACGATCTGACCCGCGGATTCAAGCGCAAGAATTTCTGGGTGATGGAGACCCAGCCGGGCTTTGTGAATTGGGCGCCGGTCAACAATTCGCTCGACAAAGGCGAAGTGCGGGCCATGGCATGGCACGACGTCGGACACGGCGCCGATACCGTGAGTTACTGGCAGTGGCGCAGCGCGCTCAACGGTCAAGAGGAATATCACGGGACCTTGCTCGGAGCCGATGGCACGCCGGTCCCGTTGTATTCCGAAATCCAGCGGATCGGCAGTGAGTTTGCCAAGGCCGGCCCGGTGCTTGCCGGCACATCGCCCAAGTCGGAGGTTGCAATTTTGCACTCTTATGACAGCCGCTGGGCGATCAACTGGCAAAGGCACAACCACGACTATGACCCCATCGCAGAAATCGTGAGTTACTACAAGCCGCTGCGGGCGATCAGTCAATCGATTGACATCGTTCCCCCCACGGCGCCGCTCGCCCAGTACAAACTGGTCGTCGCTCCCGGACTCAACGTGGTTTCCGATGAAGCCGCCAAAAATCTCATCGACTACGTGCGCCAGGGTGGGCATTTGGTTCTCGGGCAGCGCTCCGTCATGAAGAACGATGACAACGGCTTGCAGCCCGCGCGGCAACCAGGACCGCTGGCCGTCCTGCTGGGAGGCCGGGTCGAGCAATATTACGCGCTGGTCGACCCGGTTCCGGTCGAGGGGCAATGGGGCTCGGGCACAAGCCAATTGTGGGCCGAATTGCTGAGTGCGCAGCAGAACGATGTGGAAGTGCTCGAGCGATACGGCAAGAGCAACGGATGGCTGGATGGTCAGCCGGCAGCCATCACCCGCAAGGTCGGTAAAGGCAGAATCACCTACATCGGCGTGTGGCTAGATGAGCCAACAATGGCTGCCGCGGCGAAATGGATGACTGAGGTCAGCGGAGTGAAACCGGCGCTCGGAGCGGTTCCGGATGGAGTCGAGGTTTATCCGCGCTACGGCGAGCACGGCGCCGTGTACATCCTGGTCAACTTTTCGAAGAGCACACAGACGGTGTCGCTGCCCGGGCCAATGAAGGATGTGCTCGAAGGCGGATCCAAGCAATCGATCGTCCTGCCCGTATACGGGCTGGCGGTATTATCGGTGGAACGACAACCATAACCATCGTCATCGTCTCAGAGAAGATCGGTCTCGTCAGAGGCTGGGCGGATCCGAGGCCAAGTCGCGCGCGTCGTCGAAGCAATCGTCCAAACAGCGGAGGGGCTGATGCCAAAATCTTTTGTGACCCCAGCTATGATGGCTGCCGCTCTACTCTTGTTCTTGTCTGTGCCGCAGGCATCCGCCCAGGCGTCCGAGATCCCCGAAGGACCTCGACCCTGGTGGAAACACGCCGTTTTCTACGAAATCTATCCCCGCAGTTTCGCCGACAGCAACGGTGACGGGATTGGCGACCTCAACGGCATTGCTTCGAAGCTGGACTATTTGAAAGACCTGGGCGTGGATGCGATTTGGATCACTCCCTGCTACCCCTCGCCCCAGGTCGACTTCGGATACGACGTTTCGGACTACGAGAATATCGATCCCATGTACGGAACGCTTCAGGATTTCGACCACATGGAACATGAAGCGCGCCAGCGCGGCATCCGCATCATTATGGATTTTGTCATGAACCACACCTCCGACCAGCACGACTGGTTCATCGATTCCCGTTCCTCGCGCACCGCGGCGCACCGCGACTGGTACATCTGGCGCGACGGGCAGAATGGCGGCCCTCCGAATAATTGGACCTCGGGTTTTGGAGGCTCGGCCTGGAAGCTGGATCCGGCAACCGGCCAGTATTATTACCATTTCTTTTATCCCCAGCAGCCCGACCTGAACTGGCGCAATCCCGCGGTCGACAAGGCGATGTTCGACGTAACCCGCTGGTGGTACAAGCGCGGCGTGGCGGGCTTCCGGCTCGATGCGGTCGAGACTTTGTTCGAGGATCCCAATCTGCACGACAATCCGGTCCTTCCCGGCAAAAACGCATATGGAGATCCGATCGAAGAGCGCGAGTACACCACCAAGCTGCCCGAGTTGCACGACGTTTTGCACGCTCTGCGCAAAGTGGCTGACGAACACGAGGCGGTTCTGATCGGGGAGACCTGGACTAAGAACATCGACGAGCTGAAGCAGTACTACGGAGCGCACAGCGACGAACTGCAGATGCCGATGGACTTTCTGTTCGCCACGGTCAACCGGCTTTCCGCCCCCGCATTCCGCGAGCAGATTGCGACCGTGGATTCGGCCGGAGGATGGCCGGTGTATGTGATCAGCAATCACGACATGCCGCGCTCCTACGTCCGCTACGGCGACGGCCCGCACAACGACGCTATTGCCAAGCTGATGGCCGGACTCTATCTCACCCTGCGCGGCACCCCAATCCTTTACTACGGCGAAGAGATTGGAATGGAAAACAATGACCCCAAACGCAGGGAAGATGTGAAAGACCCCATCGGGAAACTGGGTTGGCCGGAGGAAAAAGGCCGGGACGGCGAGCGCACCCCCATGCAATGGACTGACGGCGCGAACGCCGGCTTCACTCGCGCCACTCCCTGGCTGCCGGTTCCGCCCAGCTCCGCCACCCACAATGTCGCCAGCGAAAGCAAGGATGCGGATTCCATCCTACAGTTTTACAAACACCTGCTGGCCTTGCGTCACCAGAACCGAGCCTTGCTGGACGGGGACTATGTTCCGCTCAATCCAGACGATCCGAATGTGCTCTCCTATCTCCGCCGCTACCGGGATGAAGCCGTTTTGGTGGTGCTGAACCTGTCGGCCAATCCGCAGAAGGTCCGCTTTGATCTGGGGCCGCAGGGATTTCCTGCAGCCAAGGCTAGGACGCTTCTGAGTACGGCTGGGCAGGGGGAAAGCGCGATCTCCGCGTTGTCGCTCGAGCCTTTCGCGGTTTACATCGCGGAAATCTCAAAGTAAGGTTGCCTGGAGCTTGACCCAATCCGGCTACAATAGAGACTCTGAGGGCCTTTCATGGTTGTGACTCACACGCTCCACCCGCAGGCGGCTTCCGCGGATGTGCCGCCCGTGCCCCTGACCGTCGAAGGCTATAGCGTTCTGCACCAAATGATGCGCTTCGGCTGGGCCGCCTGGCGCCCGTTGCCGCCGGAGCAGAAGCGGGAGATCGTCGAGGAGGCTAGCGCCTTGCTGGCCCGGATGGAGCAGAATTCCGCGGGTCAATCCGCACTTTTTTCGCTGCTCGGACATAAGGGCGACTTGATGTTGGTCCATTTTCGACCGTCGTTCGATGCGCTGAAGCAAACCGAGCTGCAACTGGCGCAGTTGCGGCTGAGCGACTATCTGGAGCTCACAACTTCCTACCTTTCCGTGATTGAACTGGGTCTATATGAGTCCACGCTCAAGATCTACACCGAGCTGGCGGCTCGTGGCATCGAGGCTCACTCCGAACAATGGAACCACGAGATCAAGGAAACTTTGGCGCGACAGAAAGAAGCCATGCGTCCTCGTTTGTTCCCGGAGATGCCCAAGCACCGCTACATCTCTTTCTATCCCATGGACCGGCGGCGTGGGGAAGAGAAGAACTGGTACATGGTTCCGATCGAAGAGCGCGCCCGCCAGATGAATGAGCACGGCCTGGTAGGCCGGCGCTATGCCGGCGAGGTTAAGCAGATCATCACCGGCTCCATTGGTTTCGACGACTGGGAGTGGGGGGTCGACCTGTTCGCCGCCGATCCCCTGGTGTTCAAGAAGCTCATCTATGAGATGCGCTTCGACCAAGTCAGCGCGGTCTTTGCGCTGTTCGGGCACTTCTATGTCGGCGTGCGCTGCGCCGCGTCCGATCTCGGCAAACTGCTGAGCGG
>PKYX01000010.1 GCA_003132825.1 Acidobacteriaceae bacterium | reverse complement strand
AGCCGGTCGGCAGCTCGGGACCCTTCTCAATGGCTTTTTGAAAGAAACCAAGAGCGTCGTTGAGTTTTTGGTCCTGCAGTGCGCCTACGCCCTGAAGGGTAAGCAATTTCGCCTCCGCCAGGCGCGCACGGAACCGCCGTAGCCCGCTGATCTCGTTCAATTCCTTTTGTCCCGCTTCCGTCTGGCCCTGGGCACGCAAGGCGATACCGAGGTTGTAATGCGCGTCTTCGTCGTCAGGTTTCAGCTCGATGGCGCGCTGGAAGGCCGCGATGGCGCCTACCAAGTCGCCGCCAGCTTTCAGTTCCTTTCCAAGATTGAATTGTGCTCGGGGATCACTAGGATCGGCAGCCACCGCTTTGCGGAATTCCGCTAAGGCGGCAGTGTGATCGCCTTGGCGGCGCAGCGTCACACCCAGAAGCATGTATGCCGTCGTAAGCTGCGGATTCAACTGGAGGGCGCGGCGAAACGCGGCCGCTGCACCGGGAAGATTGGCAAGCTGTCCTTCGGTCAGCCCCAGCTCAGTGTAAAGTTCTGCTGAGGGCTTCGATGCGATCGCTCGCTGAAGTTCAGTCTTGGCAGACGAAGGATTGTTCTGCTCCAGATAAATGCGCGCCAGCAGCCGATGTGCCGCTGCGTTTGCGGGGGCGAGCCTTATGGCAGTCTGCAGTTCTTTTGCGGCGGCAGGCTGGTCGTGAAGATCGTACCAGGCGGCGCCCAATCCGTATTGGGCATCGGCCCATTTCGGTTTGAGGCGCAGCGCCGCCTGAAACTCGTCAACCGCCTGCCGGGCCTCGCCTTTATATTTAAGCGCAAGGGCTAAGTCGTAGTGAGTGAGGGCATCGTTGGCCTCGAGCTCCAGTGCCTTGCGATAGCTGACGATTGCTTGATCCCACGATTTTTGGCGGGCAAACTCGGTTGCATCGCGGCGGTAGATCTCCGCGGTTTGCGCAAAACAAGATGCTGCCATCATGAGCGCCAAAAACAGGGAACCCTTCATGACCACAGCCTAGCACGGCTTGTCCGGCGGGGGATCTTCCCTTTGGAGTGATTGCAAGAGGCAAAAAAATGCGGACGAGGCGTCGAGCCCCGCCCGCATGATTACGTGAGCGCATCACCAGACGAACTTCGCACTGACCTGCCCGATGCGCGGATCGCGGGCATGCGTGACATTTCCGAAGCTGCTGCTGCTGATGTCCCCGCTCGGATTCATGAATTGCGCGTGGTTGAAAATGTTGAAGAATTCGCCGCGAATCTCGAAAGACATGGCTTCCCTAACGGGAACGATCTTCGTTATTCCGAAATCCGTGTTATTGAAACCCGGGCCGTGGAAGAACCGCCGGTTCGCGGTCCCGAAACTTCCGCAATCAGGACCGGTCAAAACACCCGACACGAGAGCGCATTGAGTTGCGGTAAATGCNNGGCATATCGGTGGAGGGGCTGCCGACAAGCGAGGCATCTCCCGGGCAGTTCCCCGACGGACACAACGGCCCCTGATTCACGGGATTCGATTCTCCCATCTGAACCGGGAATCCGCCAGAGAATCGTGTGATGCCCTGCACTTGCCATCCCTTTGTCAGCCTTGGGAAGCGGGGGAATATCCGATTGAAAGGCATCTGCCAGATATAGCTGACCACGAAGTTCTGGTGCACGTCGGTCGACGACAGGCCACGGCTAAGCTTGGCGTTCTGGAAGTTGATCAGCTCGCCGAAGGCCGAGGAATTATCGATGGCTTTCGCCAGCGTATAAGCGGCCAGGAAGGTTACATCACCAGCTTTACGCTCGACCGTTACTTCTCCAGAGTGGTAGATCGAATTTGCCACCAGCTTGGTGAAGGTGTTGCCAAAACCAAAGCAGAGAGTCTGGGCGCCGGGGCAGTAGTTCGGATTCAAAAGCATATCCCTGGTGCTGTAGGTGCAAGGCGGTCCCGCGCACGAGGCCTGCGGTGTCAGCGTGAAGACATCCTGCTCAGCATTCGGCCCGCAGCCAGTCACACCGGCTGTCGTATCCGTATACCCTTGCGCCGCGAACTGCTTACATAGGGCGGCATCGCCGGGGTTGGACTCGGTCTGCGCGATGAGCCGATGACCCGCCGTGCCAACATAGGAGACAGTCAGTACGGTGGATCTGCTCAGCGCCCGCTGGATGGAGAAATTGAAGTGCTCGGCGTACGGGAGCTTGTTGTGAATGTCGTATCCGGGGAAATAGGACATCGGCTCGTAAACCGAGAAACTGAGTGTCTTATTTGCCGGGCTCCCTGGAATCGGGGCGGTGAAAGGGAAGCGCTGACCCTCGCTATCGGTGCCTCCATCCAGCCGATTTCGGAAAGGCTCGGATAAGTCAACGGAACCCGGACTGGTCCAGTACAAGCCAAACGGAGCGTCGGCCACTTCATAGAAGAGATTCAGGTCCTCGACCGACGTGTAATACAAGCCGTACGAGGCGCGGATGCTGGATTTGCCCGACCCGCCAAACACTTTGCCCAGAACTCCGTCACTAAAGCTCGGAGAGTAGGCAATGCCGATGCGCGGTCCGATGTTGTTGTATCTCGTCGGGGCCAGGGTTTTCGGAATGCCCGGATCGCCGGGATATACCAGCCCTGTGGGAGAATTCGGAAATACCGTGGACTGCTCTCCTTTAACCCAAGTCTGGATCTTACCCTGGGTATCATACCAAGGCATGCTCACTTCCCAGCGGAGGCCGAGGTTTAACGTCAAGTCGGGGGTCGCCTTCCACGAGTCTTGCGCATACGCAGCTCCATAGCGCGTGCGCGAATCCAACAGTTGTATAGCTGCCTGCGTGTACCCATTTCCGGCGCCCGTGGTCGCCCCAAGGAGGTAGTCGGCGAAATCGGAGCCGGTGACCGTACCATCGAAGACAAAAGCCCCGTCCTGGCTGGCGAGGTTGCGTTCGTTGATCTGCAGGTAGCGGGCTTCTCCCCCGAACTTTAGCGTGTGCCTGCCCACTACCTTAGAAAATCCATCCGACACCGTGTAGGTGTTGTTCGGCTGGAACGTGATCAGAGAAGGGGCGCCGATAGTGAAGTTGTTGAAGTAAAGCTGGGGCACATACTCCGGATATCCGGGAAACGCATCGGGGATAATCCCAAGTGTACCGACACCGGTCACGAAACCGAGAGAGGAAAGCTTCGCTTGGCCACCCGTCGGGTTGTCCAGGTGAGTAGAGGTACGGAAGAACGTCACGCGCGCCTCATTCACAGCGCTGGGCCCAATAGTCTTGGTGTTACTCATGACAAACTCCTGGGCTCGGGTTGGCGTTACCGCGGGAAAGCCTGGCACGCTTGCGCCGCCGCTGGGCAGTGTGCTGGAAACCGTTGAGTCGTCGAAGTGGTAGTAGAAGGACCAGTTNNTCCCCGATCTTATTATCGGTAATCGTGTCCCGGTGACTGTTGTCTTGATACGTACCTGCGCTGGGATCAACGTTCGGCATGGGAATGTACGGGAGAATCCCAATCGCGGCTGGCGACCACGCGCTTTTGGGAATCACGCCGCCGGGAAAGACGCATTGCGAGGTCGAGCTACAGCCTGCAAAACTGTACTGCTCGCCAGCTGTGACCGTGTAGCCCAATCTATTTGAAAGCGTCGTGGGCCAGTCGAGGCAGGGCTGGGCAGCCGGGGGACAACTGCTGGCGCTGGGAAGGGTAGAGGTATCGACTGTGCCGGTCAAAAGTGAGGGATCAAAATTGCCCTGAAACTCCGCAGCCGGTGGCAGATTAACGATGCCAGTTTCGGCGCCTGCCACTCGTCTTGTACCTTGATAGTCCGTAAACCAGAAAAGCTTGTCCTTCCAGAATGGGCCTCCGGCGGTGAACCCGAACTGATTTTGTCGCAGCTCCGATTTAATGGGTGTGAAGAAATTCGCGGCATCAAGCTTGTCGTTGCGAATGAATTCGAAGACATCTCCGTGGAAACCATTGGTGCCTGACTTGGTGATGGCATTCATCACCGCGCCACTGAATTTTCCGTATTCCGCGTCGAAGCTGTTGGTGATAAGGCGGAACTCCTCCACGGAATCGAGATTCGGAACCAACCCCGCGCCCAGGTTGCGCCCTTCGCTGACATCGCCCCCATTTACCAGAAACGCGTTGGCCGTCTCGCGCTGACCATTCACTGAGATGTTGCCAGCGTTTGTGATATAGCCCGAAATTGGCCGGTCACCACCGATTGTCCCAGCCGTGGTGGGCGCCACACCGGCTTGCAAGCCCAACAAATCCAGATAGCTGCGGCCATTCAGCGGCAGGGCGAGCATTTTTTGTGAGTCGACAACGTCCCCTAATTGTGTGCTCTCGGTTTCCACGTGAACCATGTCGGCGGAAACGTTGACCTGTTCATTGACCGCGCCGACCTGCAGAGTAATGTCGATGCGCAATTCATCGTTCACCTGAAGTGTGATGTCGGTCGCCGTGTAGGGCCGGAAACCAACGGAGGTTGCTGTGATCCGGTAGCTCCCTGCTGGCAAGGCGAGGAAGTGGTATGACCCGTCTGTGGCCGAGGTCGTTACCTGGCTAAGGTTGGTTTGCACGTTCCTGATCTCCACCTTAGCGCCAGCTACGACCGCTTGTGCACGATCACGGACCACGCCCGTGATCGAACCAGTCACGTCCGCACGCGCGATGATCGAGGCAAAGGTGAGTATTGAAACGATTAAATACGACAACCTAAACACTCGATGGTTTTCGGCCACGGGTTACCCCTCCCAAAAGTTGCCCAGTACAATGCCACAAAGAGTTGGGAGAAATCAAGGCGGTAATTTAATACGGCCAGTTCATTTCTACAGGATAAGAAACGTGATATCGAAAGGCCGCGGTTGGTGTTTCGACGCGCCCGGATGACTTCGTAGACGTTGGCGCTGGAGAGTGACAGGCGGCTCCTAAATCGTCCTTGAATCTCGGAGAAGTCGTTCGCCTTGCTCTGCTTCATTTCGCCGACCACGGAGTCGATGTCCTCCTGGGAAGTCACGACGAAGATTGCTTCAGTCACTGTTCCACACGTTCCTTCTCCCGCAAGTCCGACATGGCTTCGATGGCTTTCTAGGATCATACGGCTTAACCTATCCAGGGTCTGGTTTTGCGACGTTTTCCCACGTTTGCGCGATGCGCTGGTCCGAAACGAGAAAGGGCGACTGCTCCAGTTGCGCTGAAAGCC
>PKYX01000373.1 GCA_003132825.1 Acidobacteriaceae bacterium | reverse complement strand
GGGATTGGCGATCGCGCAAGAAGCTGGTTTGGGGTTTCGGTCTCACCCTGCTGGTGCTGGGGGGAGTTTCAGAGCTGCTGCTGCCGGGATGGGCCAGGGAATTTCTCGCAGGACTAACCGCCTACCAGCAATACACCGGCAATTTCTCTATCCTTACTTTGTTGTTCAGCCATCTGGGCGGCGCCTTCGCCGGTCTCGGACTGGCGGGAGCGCTGGCTGTCGTCCTTTGGCAGGTGCGACACGAGTCCGCAGGGTCGGACCGGTTCAACTACGGATTGGTCATCGTGCTCACGGTGACCGTCGTGGTCATGCCCACGCTTTACCCGACTAGCCAAGTGGTGCTTCTGCCCGCCATTTTTCTCCTGCTCAAGAACCGCCAGCAGGTTTGGGCGGCGGGCCGCGCTCGACGCCTGGGTTGGGTGGCGGTCTTCAGCCTGATCGCCTGGCCCTGGGTCGGTTCGTTCGCCTACCTGCTGGCGAGTCTCGCAGTTCCCTTGAGTTCGCTGCGCCGGCTCTGGATCGTACCGGTCGCGAGCATTCTGCTGATTCCACTGGCTGTGCTCGTGATGCTCGCCGCTCTGGACCCTTCCGCGCTCGGCGTGATCCCACCTGCCCAGGTTTCGGCAGCCAACCGTTAGCGCACCCGCCGAGCCCAGTCCCGGCAGATTCTCTATCGCGCCCCGGCGCGGTATGATCCACGCTCGTTATGAATCGCTCGCTCGACGCACGCCGGGTTCTGGTCGCGATGGTGGGCCTCGGGTTGTTCGCCCTGGCGGCGCGCGGCGTGACCGACCCGGACCTCTGGTGGCACTTGCGTACCGGACAATTGATTCTAGGAAACCACGCCGTATTTCACGCCGATCCCTATTCCTTCACGCGCTTGGGGCAGCCCTGGGTCAATCATGAGTGGCTTTCCGACGTCTTTATCTTTGCCCTCTACCGGGTTTTCGGTTGGGGCGGATTAATCGTCGCCTTCTCGGCCATCACCGCCGCCGCTTTCCTGCTGGTGTTTCTGCGTTGTCCGGGGCGTCCCTCGATTGCCGCGGTGGCCACGATCTGGGCCGGGGTGGCTTCGATACCACTGTGGGGCGTGCGGCCGCAAACCCTTTCCCTCCTGCTCATTAGCGTGTTTCTGCTCATCCTTGATTCTTCCCTGAAGGACGACTCTCGACAGAAAGACGGGCCTTCCAGGCAGGACGGCTCTCGAAATAAGGATGCCGCGGGCGGTGATCTTTCGGCCAAGCGCCCGAATTTCCTGTGGTGGATCCCGCCGCTCGTGCTGCTGTGGGTGAACCTGCACGCCGGATATGCCGCCGGAATTGGCCTGGTGGGCCTCTTCTTGGTTGGGCATGCCTTGGATTCTGCCTTCGGCTTTGAGCCCTGGGTGCGGGCGGGGCCGAGGATCAGGCGGCTGGCTTCGGTTTTCGGGGTCTCGCTCGCGTTGATTCCCTTGAATCCGAACGGCAGCAAAATGTTTTGGTATCCCTGGGCTACGCTGCGTTCGCCGGCCATGCAGCGCCACATTGCAGAATGGTTTTCGCCGGATTTCCACCAGCCCCAGTACTGGGCGGCGCTCGCGATGATCTTGGCCAGCTTGTTGGCGGTGGCGCTTTCGCCGCGGCGAGTGCTGCCCCGCGAACTGCTTTTGCTGTTCACCACGATGTATATGGGACTGCACTCGATCCGTCATCTGGCCATCTACGTCTTGGTGGCGGCGCCCATCCTGGGCGGATTGGCTGACGCCTGGGTGGGAAACTCGGGCGCCTTCGACCGGCATGATCCGCCGGGCCGCTCCGAGGTTGCGCCGGCTCCGGGGAAGATGAAGATCAGGATATGGCTGAATGCTATTCTGCTCGCCGCCCTGCTGGCCTTCGCCCTAGCCCGGGTCCATTTCGTCGTCGGGCGGCAGGCAGAAACCGAAGCGGCCCGGTTTCCCGAGGCGGCGGTCGCCTTTCTCTCCACTCACCGGCCCCCCGGGCCCCTGTTCAATTACTACGACTGGGGCGGTTATCTCATCTGGAAGCTCTATCCCGGGGTTCCGGTCTATATCGATGGCCGCGCCGACCTCTATGGCGATGCTTTCATGGATAGTTTCGCCCAAACCTACGATCTCACGAACCACTGGGAAGCGCCTCTCGAAGCCTGGCAGATTCGCACCGTCATGGTTCCGCCCTCTGCGCCCCTCGCAACGGCTCTAGGCTGCCGTGCCGGATGGAGGCAGATCTACTCCGATCCCCAGGCCGTCATCCTGACCGAAAGTATCAGCACCTTTGGACAAGCGACCCGCAAGTGATTTATTTATCAGCCTGATAGACCCATCCCCGCATTTCCCGTGGCACGAAAGTGGCGCAGTCGAAGCGGGCCGAGTTGGGTATCATGCCAATTGAACCGACAAGAATCCCCCGAACTACAAGGTTTGGCCGAGTTCGCCTGGCCGGCGAGCGCGACCGCGGTCGTGACGATGAGGTTTGATTTATGGGATTCTTACAGCAGTTATGGCGGCATCAAGAAGGACAGGATGTCGCAGAATACGCGGTGATGCTGGCCGTCATGCTGGCGATTGCGGTTGCGACCTTACACGCCATCGGCGTGAGTGCGGGCAATACCTTCTCCTCCATCGCGAGCACCATCGCCAGCCAATAGGCCGGCTTTTGATCCACCTCCCGGCTGGCCGGTCGCCTGGCGCCGTCAAGCCGCCTTTCTAGGCCAACAATTACCCTGCCGAAACCCGGTCTCGGGCACCTGAGTCGACAACTATGGGCGGTTACTTTGGGCCAAAGTGTGCAAGAAATTGTCGCTCCAAGGGGGGACCGAGCAGGGTATGATGGTGCCGGGGATGCGAGAAAGTCCTCGTATTCCTTCAGAAATCCAATGATTCTCGAGGTTTGCAGCAGAATTGCGTTGCACAGGTTGGACTGCGCACAAAATTGCATGGAATGACTCGGGAGGGTCTGCCTAGTTCGACCCAAATTCCCTTGGAGGAGTTGAGATGAGGAACCTTCTTCGCAAGTTGTGGCGGGAAGATGAGGGGCAAGACATCGCGGAGTACGCCGTCATGTTGGCAGTGATCTTGGTCATTGTTGTGGGTACGATCCGGCTCATTGGTTCCAACGCCAACAATGTCTTTTCCTCGGTCGCCAGTTCGATTTCGCAATAGCGTAGCGTGCTGAATCGCCGTGTCAAGGGCGGGGCCCCCGGGGCCGCCCGCACGGCAAAGACGAACCCAGAAACGGCGCTCGACCGGTGTGGAGTCTGATTCTGCCGATAGGTGCGGACAGGGTCGCTCGCGATCGTGCGGTTCCGTGTTTTTGGCGCGGACTTCTGCAGGCGTGGGGATCTGATCGTAGTGATCTGATTTTGAGGAGCAGCGATGAATCGTACTCGACTCCTGTTGATCGGCGCCGTCGCCATTGCGNNGATACCAGGCCCGGCATGGACGTCGTGGTCGCCGCCGAGGATCTCCAGGTGGGAGCAAAAATCGAGGATCGCGACGTAAAGCTGGTCCATTTCCCGATCGAAGCCTTGCCGCCGCACTGCTACCGCCTGATGTCGCAGGTGGTCGGCCGGGGTGTGGTGTTGCCCATCTCGCAGGGAGATTTCGTTCTCCCCAGCAAACTGGCCGGGGAGAACGCCGGTTTCGGACTTCCCTCCCTGATTCCGCCGGGCATGCGGGCGGTGTCGGTGCGGGTGAATGAAGTGGTTTCGGTGGCCGGTTTCGTGGTGTCGGGAACGCGCGTGGATGTTTTGCTGACCGGCAATCCCGCGGGCGGAACTGAGCAGCAGACCTCGACCGTGCTCGAGAACGTGGCGGTGATCGCGAGCGGGCAAAAGCTCGAGCGCACGGCCGGCGGCGATCCCCAGACGACTCCAGTGATTACCTTGCTGGTTTCTCCCGACGACGCCCAGAAACTGACTCTCGCCAGCACCCAGGGCCGCATCCAGCTGGCGTTGCGCAATCCGCTCGACACCCAGCAGCACGAGATGGGCTCGGTCAACACCGGCGCCCTGTACCGGGGCTCGGCGGCCGCCCCGCCGCCGGTGGCGCCGAAAGTACGAGCGGCGAAGCATAACACCGCAGTCCAGGCACCTGCGGCGCCGTCGGTTTACTCGGTCGAGGTGATCGAGGGCGACAAGAAGGAAACGCAGAAATTCTGAGGCCAACTTTCGAGGTCTGAGGTTAGTGGAAATGTCGATCCCCTCACGCAGTTGCGTGGAACAGGAAATCAGTGGCGGCAAGAGATTGAGTACTGCCTGGGTCATTTTTCTCTGGCTGCTGGTCGCGGCCGCGGCCCCGACCGCTTACTCGCAAGAACAACCGGCGAATTCTCAGTTACAGCCGGATGCGTCGATGCCGGCAGCGCCGGCACAAACCGTCGTTCCCGCGCCGGTCGCGGCCTCGCCGGTCTCGCAAACCGAGCCCCAGGGCTCGGCGCCCTTGCGCGTGATGGTCGGCAAGTCCTTGCTCATCAATACGCCGAACGCCCGCCTCAAGCGAGTCTCGGTCACGGATCCGGCGGTGGCCGAAGTGCAAGTGGTGACCCCGAATCAGATCTTAGTCCATGGCCGCGGAGCGGGCGAGGTATCGCTGCTGATCTGGGACGAACTGGAGCGCTCGCAAAGCTTCGACCTGCGCGTCGATGTCGACGTCAGCGCCTGCGCCGAAGAAGAAAAGCGCATCTTCCCGGATGAGCAAATCAGCGTCACCCCTTCCCGTTCTGCCATCGTGCTCTCCGGCCATGTCTCGACCGAAGACGTCTTCAAGCGGGCGGGCGATATCGCGCTCGCCTATTCCAAAAATGTGGTGAACGTTTTGACCTTCGGCCCGGTGGGGGCGCAGGAGGTGCTGCTCGAAGTCAAGTTTGCCGAGGTGGACCGCGCAGCCGTCGAGCAGCTGGGAGTCAACTTTTTCACTCCCGGAACCGGCAACACCTCCGGGACTCTCACCACCCAGCAGTTTGGCGGGTTTCAAGTCTCAACCACCTCCGCCAGCACCACCACGGCGGGAGGCACGACGACCACTGCCACCACCTCCACCCAGCCAACCATTGGCATCAGCGACGNNAACTTCGGCGCGATCGTCAAGGCGCTCGAGCAGAAAAACCTGCTGCAAATCCTGGCCGAGCCGAATTTGATCGCGGTCAACGGCAAGGAAGCTAAGTTTCTGGCCGGCGGCCAGTTTCCCTTCCCCGTGGTTCAGCCCGGGCAAGGTTTCTCCTCGGTCACCATTCAGTTCAAAAATTTCGGGGTGCAACTGGCATTTACTCCCGTGATCATGCCGAATGGCAACATTCACCT
>PKYX01000538.1 GCA_003132825.1 Acidobacteriaceae bacterium | reverse complement strand
CCGTCGTAGCAGGCGGCATCCTCGCTGCGGGCGCCGAGCTCTTTCCCGAGGAAAACATAAGCTATTCCGTTGTCGACGAGCGCCTTTTTCAGATCCTCGCGGTTGCACTGAGGATTCCTGCGGCTGTAGGGCCTTGAACGAACGTCACAGACCGCGGTGATGTCATGCAACTGCAGAAGCGCACGGAGCCGTGCCTGGGAATGGGTGGAGTGACNNAGCTGGCGGCCGAGCACGGCGCTTTCACCCCGACCGCGGGTCCGAACGCCGCGTCTCCGAGAGTTCTTCAAGGAGAGCTGTGGCCGGCACATTGCAGCACGCCAAGGTATGCGTTCCACGGACCCACGGCATCCCGGTACTGATGGGCCATGACCCTTGAGATTTGGTGCAGATGAGTTAAGTCATGAATTGCCCAGGTCGCCAGCAGCTCCGACAGAGACACGATGCCAAGGGTCGGGTGTCGTCCACGCCGCTCGAGGTCCTCTGGTCGTAGATTCAACCCACGCAGTTGGCCCAGGTTTGCTGATCGCAAACTGGCAAATTCATCCAACAACTGCTCCAGCGACTTACCTCGACTCTCTTGTATCTGCCCCCAGCGATCAAATGGCGCAAACGTCTGACTCTCGCCGAATTCGAGCACCATCCTGACTCGCGGCATCCAATCGGTACGTTCGGCGTAAATCAGATGGCCGACGATATCGAACGCGCTCCAAGTNNTCTCCAAAGATACCGATTGTATCTTTTCTCCAAGTGTAAATGGCAACCCTCCTCGAACGATGCAGCTCAGATAGGGTCTTCCAAAGGCCGGTGGATGGAGCTCTGCGAAGCAGTTCTGGCCCTGGCGAACGCTCTTATCGGTTCGAGAGTTCGCAACAGGAGAGGAGAACAGCAGCTAGATCATTTAACTCGCCTTCGGTCGCGGACGAGGGCCGAGCGAGTCTTCGTTGCGAACCTAGTTCAAGCCAAGCTCTGGGTTATACAGCTGAGTAACCCCGTAGCACTCGCAGGCGGATTTCTCAAGGTTCTTGCGATCCACAATCTTCACCGCGCCACGGGTATATTGGATGAGCTTCCTGCCCTGCAAAATGCTGGCTGCCGAACTCACGCTCGGTCGATCTGTACCCAGCATGGTGGCGAGAAAATCGTGGGTAATCGCGAGCGACTCCGCATCCACTCGATCCTGCGCCATCAGCAACCACCGCGCCAGGCGCTGCTCAATACCGTGCAGCCGATTACACGCGGCGGTTTGTGCAACCTGCATCCCCCGAATGGCGATATAGCGGCTCAACCGCTGTAGCAGGTGTGGAGTGGATTCCAAAGTGTTTTGCAAATTTCCGACTTCTACCCGAAACCCATCGCCCCTGATTTGAACCACGGCCTCTAGCGGGCTGCGGCTCAGGCCAACTGCCGCCAATGCTCCGGTAAAGCCCTCGTGTCCGACGATGCCGGCTTCAGCCGTTTGTCCATCTTTCATTACCACGACCAGAGAGATCAAACCTCGATTCGGGAAATATGCAAATTCTAGCTTCCCACCGGCCTGGTGAAGGACGAGATGGTCGGGCAAGCTGACGTATTCAAGATGAGGACGAAGGGAGCCGTAGTCGCTATCGGAAAGCGATAAAAGGATGATGTTGCTGACCGGTTTTCCTTCCGTATTGGTTCGCTCACTAGATTGCATCACTTGGAGGCCTTTGCTTTCTACCAATCCATTCTGCCCGGAAAAGGATCGACTCAAGACCCTTGCCGATGCGGGGATCTTACCTTACTTTCGTGACATCGGAAACTGCGACTCTGGTGATTGGGCGCAACTGGGAAAGTCGCTAGCGTTTCATTTCCTCATTTGAGTTTCTGTTTTTGGGGTCGCGCTGCGCCAGAACTCCCGTGAGTTCTCCGATCGAGACCGGGCTCATCCCTGCGCAGTGCTACTACCAGTATGCGGGCTATAGTGCTTGAATACCGGTCAATACCGACCGTTCCCTGGCTCGCATGATGACCAACACGGAAGGCGATTCCTCTAGGTCGAACGGTCGAACAGGGCTCTCAAGCGGGCGTTCGCCCCGAACCAACAATCCCAAATATGTAGTCTACCCGACAGACGATCGAATTCATGGCGTGATATTACTGCAACAAATAATGTTCCATGAGTACACGCGCAACTGAGAGGATGCACAAATTCGATCCCAATACATTCCTCGCCACCATCGGAGTGGGCAGGAGAATCGTGGCTTTTCGAAAGAAGCAATCCATCTTCGCCCAGGGCGACGCCTGCGATGCAGTGTTCTATCTCCGGAAGGGCAAGGTACGACTGACGGTGGTCTCGAAGTCCGGCCGGGAAGCAACCATAGGGATATTAAGTGAGGGTGATTTCTTCGGGGAAGGTGGGCTTGCCGGCCAGACTGTCCGCATGGGGTCGGCAACCGCCATGACGGATTGCACGGTGCTGCGCATTGACAAGAAGGCGATGATGCAGGCGCTTCACCGGGAACACGCCCTTTCCGATTTGTTTGTGGCGTATCTGCTGGCGCGGAATATCCGTTACGAAGAGGAACTGGTGGACCAGCTCTTTAATTCCAGCGAAAAGAGACTGGCCCGCGTGCTTCTTATGCTCGCTCATTTTGGCAAAGAGGCGGTACCTGAGACCGTAGTCCCCAAGATCAGTCAGGAGACTCTGGCGGAAATGGTCGGGACCACGCGTTCGCGCGTGAGCTTTTTCATGAACCGGTTCAGGAAGCTGGGCTTCATCCACTACAACGGCGGGTTGCAAGTCCACGGCTCGCTCATGAACGTCGTTCTCCACGACTAGTTTTCCGCATCGAAAGTGCAAAACCCGGCTCACGGAAAGCCATGAGCCAGTCAGGCATTCTAGTTTTTCCTGGGATCGAATCCGGTCTCGGAACAGACCTTGCACACGTCGTTTCTGTTCCCTGTTCGGTCGCTGTTACCGAGCGGCGGCAGGTGAACTAGAATGACGCCATGAGTCTCGCCGACCTGCTCCTCGGTCGTCCCCTGGCAATCGAGGACGAGCAGTCCGAAAGAATCGGCCCGGCCAAAGGCATCCCCATCTTTGGCCTCGATGCGCTCAGCTCGGCGGCCTACGGTCCCGAGGCCGCACTGACGCTTCTGATCCCCTTGGGTATGGCGGGTGTGGCTTTTATCCGACCCATCAGCATCAGCGTGGTGGTTCTGCTCGCGATCGTCTACTTCTCCTATCGGCAAACCATCGAAGCCTATCCGCAAGGCGGTGGTTCCTACACCGTGGCCAGCCAGAATCTTGGGACCTCGGCGGGGTTGCTGGCAGCGGCTTCGCTCATGCTCGACTATGTCCTTACGGCAGCGGTCGGCATATCGGCGGGAGTGGGTGCACTGGTTTCAGCGGTACCCGGTCTGCAACCGCATACGCTGATCCTGTGTCTCGGAATCCTGGCCGCTCTTACCTTTGTAAATCTGCGAGGAGTGCGGGAGACCGGAGGGATTTTTCTGATCCCGACGTATTTGTTCATCGCGTGTTTGCTGGGAATGATCGCGATCGGTCTGTTCCGTGTGATCGTCGAAGGCGGTCATCCGATCCCCGTGGTGGCACCCCCGAAATTGATCACTGCGAGCGCCGGTGTGAGCGCCTGGTTGCTGCTTCGAGCCTTCGCCAATGGCTGCACGGCCATGACCGGAGTCGAGGCCGTCAGCAACGGAGTCATGGCTTTTAAGGATCCGACTTATAAATACGCCCGTTTAACGCTCACCATCATTATTGGCATTCTCATGGTGATGCTGTTGGGGATCGCGTACCTGGCGCCGGTGTATGGGGTCGCCGCCACCGTGCCCGGCCAGCCCGGCTACCAGAGCGTACTCTCACAATTACTGGCCGCAATCGTGGGAAAGGGATGGTTCTATTGGACGAGCATCGTTTCGATCCTGGTTGTACTGTCGCTCTCCGCCAATACAGCCTTCGCTGACTTCCCTCGCCTTTCCCGTGCCATTGCCCTCAACGGCTTTCTGCCTTTTACCCTCACTTCGCGAGGGCGCCGTCTGGTCTTCGCCGAAGGCGTTTACGCGCTGGCCATCCTGACGGCCATTCTGCTGACCATTTTTCGCGGGGTCACGGATCGGCTCATCCCGCTCTACGCCGTCGGTGCCTTCATGGCCTTCACCTTGTCCCAGGCGGGCATGGTTGTGCATTGGAAAAGGGTCGGAGGAGCGGGGGCGCGGAAGAGCATGTTCCTCAATGGACTGGGCGCCACCGCCACCGCCATCACGGTCGCCGTTGTCCTCATCGCGAAATTCACCGCAGGGGCGTGGATCACGCTGGTCTTGATTCCGTTGCTGATTCTGATGATGCGAAGCATCAAACGCCATTACGACAGGGTGGAGAAAGAAACGCAGGCTGACGGCCCGGTCAACACGCAGGATCTTTGCGCACCGATTGTTCTGATTCCCATGGATCGCTGGAGCGTCGTATCGGAAAAGGCGCTGCGTTTCGCCTGGGGACTCTCGCCCCAAATCCAGGTGCTTCACGTGGAGTGTGGAGAAGAGACCGAGAGCCTGTGCCGAAACTGGAATCGTCTGGTAGAGACTCCCGCCCGGGAAGCAGGCCTACCCGTGCCCGAACTGGTGCTGCTGAAATCGCCATTTCGATTTGTGGTCAAGCCGATCCTCGAATACGCCTTGAAAGTGGAAAAAGACAACTTGGAAAGCCACATAGCGGTCATCGTGCCTGAACTGGTCGAAGCCAGATGGTACTACCTCCTGCTGCACAACAATCGCTCTTCTCTCCTCAAAGCGCTCCTGCTTTTGGGCGGCAGCCAGCGAATCAGCATCATCAATGTTCCTTGGTATCTGAAGAGTTAGAAAGTACTGTCGACCACTACGTTCTGGCCAAGGACGGACCCCGGGGTTTTGAATCTTCA
>PKYX01000485.1 GCA_003132825.1 Acidobacteriaceae bacterium | reverse complement strand
GTGCGCACCAGCGGCCGCGAGGCCCCGTCGGGAGTATCCATGGTCTGATAGCCCTGCGTGGTCGCGAGCTTGTACGTGCCTCCCGCCGGGGCGATCGTCGCGCCGGCCGAAAACCAGGGGGCGGCGCTCGAACGAAGAGGATACATGTCAAAGCCCGCGCCCGTCCCTACCCGNNCGGCGCGGCGGCGCCCGTAGCCGAGAAACACCGTGACCGAATTATCAGGGTGACCTGCCTGAATCCAGACCGGGGCCTTGACGGTCTGTCCGTTTAGGCTCAGGTTGACCAGGTCCTCGGTCTTCAGTCCCATCCGTTCTGCCATGGCGGGGCCGACGAGCACCGGATTATCCCAGGTCATTTTGGTCATCGGCTTGGGGAGTTCCTGCAACCAGCCGTTGTTTGAGAATTGCCCGTCGTAAATCGACGGATCGCGGCGGAAATTGATCTCGACGCCCTGGGGACTGGCCGACGGCGAGGGCGGAAAGCTCGCGGCCCTTAGGGCAACCTGCTTGGGGGCAAAGGCTGTGCCTTCGATCCAACCGTCGTGCAGCGATCGCCGCCAGAAGGTTTCAAAGTCCGCTCCCGGGTGCTGCTGCCTCCAGTACGCCTGCACCAAGTCGTGGCCGAGGGCATCCGATTGCCCCGAGAGTGCGGCCACCAGCTCGTGGGCGCTCTTTCCGTTGTAAAGCGGGGCAATCAGCGGTTGCACGACACTCACCGTACCGTCTAAGGCGCGGGTGTCACTCCAGGCTTCGAGGTAGTGCGCCTGGTTGACGTGCCAGTGGCAAAATTCCGCGGTTTCGTTCTGCTCCAGGCCGAAATGCAGCCGCAGCGGAATATTCGTATTCTTGAGGGCGTCGGCAAAGCCCAAATCCGCCGGAGCATCGTAGGCGGGATTTCCCTCCAGAATCACCAGGAAGTCCACTTTGCCGCCCCGCATATCCGCGACCAGTTCCTTCATCGAGTCGGTCTGGTTCACCGGATTCGCGAGGACCGGATCGGTGTAGACGACGGTTTTGCCGACATTGCCGAGATTCTGGTTGATGGCATGAACCAGGGCGTGAACCGCTGGCGGCTGATGGTCGCCCGCGATGACGACGCTTGATCCCGCGTGGCTCGCGAGATCCTTGAGAACAACGTTGGCAAATCGCGCCTGCTCTTNNCCCGCACCGGCAACCGATGGTCAGCCTTCGCTCCGGTTGAGGTGGGGGTGCTCTCGATGGCATACAGGCGGTTCATGCTCCCGCTTTCGGGCTTCCGTTTCCCGGCAAAGTCGCGGATATAGCCCGTGCTCCCGGGAAAGCCGGCGTACAGGAAATCTGCGTCGAGCGACACAATGACTTCCGCGTTCTCCAGCCTGTACCGGGTCTCAGCCGGCTGACCGAAGGCCAGCCGCGCCCCTTCGAGAACGTTGTCGCGGTTCACCGGCTCATACACATGCCACTTGGCCTGGGGATACAGCTTGAGAAACGCTTGCATCTGCTCGGCCAGCGTGGGCGAAGAAAAAGGCCGAGTTAGAATGCGGATTCCCGAACCCTCGACCGCCTTTTGCGCCGCCAGCGATCCCCGAATCGCGTTTATCAAATCCGTCCAGGTGCGCACGTCGCCTAGATTGGTGATGGTCTGCGAGCGGTCGGGATCGTACATTCCAAGGATGGAAGCCTGGGCGTAAATGTCGGTCCCGCCGAGGCTCGCCGGATGGCGATCGTTTCCCTCAATCTTAGTGGGACGATACAGGTGAGACTCGACCAGCAGGGGACTCGCGTAGCCGCCCAGGGTAAATGCCGTGGCATAAAACAGGGGACGGCCGGGGATGGTTTCCTCGGGCTGTTTCACGTAGGGAACAATCGGTTCGAGCGGCTGCTTGGTGCAAGCCGTCATTCCCGCGAGCGCCATTGATGCGCCCATCAATTTCAGGAAGCCGCGCCGGGAAACCGCATCCACCCAATCCGATGCGCCCTTGGGGAATTCCCGGTGCATCATCTCGCGGAATTCCGTGCTCCCGGCCAACTCCTCCAGGCTGCGCCAGAACTCCGGGCCCTTGGTCTCTGCGATCCGCGCCCGCGCGGTATCGAGATCGAGCGTAGTACGCTTCGAAGGGCAGACATCCTCGCGCTGCGGTTTGGTTCTGTCGGTNNCGCGGTGGTCTCCGGCACTTCCCGCCTCCCGGCGCTCAACGGTGGCAGGTCGAACAACTGGTGATGTCGGTTACGGTGCGCAGATGATATTTCTCCATCAGATCACGCCCGAGCGACACCTGATCGGTGTACGCCTTCCCGTCGACCACCACCGGCTGGCCGCTCGAGGGCTGCTGATACCGCATGTTGAACACCTGATCCCGCGGACGCAGGTACTGTTCCGCGTTGCGATGGCAGTTCAGACACCACTCCATCTGCAACGACGCGTAGTTGTACATCAGCGGCATACGGTCGACTGGCCCGTGGCAGGTGTTGCAGCCGACCCCTTGGTGAATATGAATGCTGTGATTGAAATATACGAAATCCGGCAGATCATTGGCCCGGATCCATTCGAGAGACTTCCCCGTCCGGTAACTCTCCCGCACCGGCTCAAGCATCTTGGCGTTGGTCCAGATCTGGGAATGGCAGTTCATGCAGGTTTTGGTCGGAGGGATGCCGGCAAAGCTCGAAGTCTCGACCGAAGTATGGCAGTAGCGGCAATCGATTCCGAAAGCCGCCACGTGGTGCTGGTGGCTGAAGGGCACGGGTTGCTGATGAGCCACTCCGGCATAGGTTACATAGGGAGAACTTTGAAACTCATCGAGCGCCCAGAGTAGCGCCGCCACCACGAAGATGGCGCCATAAATCGTCGCCCGCGAAATGGTGTTCGTGCTGCGGTGAAAAATCTGCATCGAATGAGAGCTTCTGGTGCAGCGGAAACCGCCGAGCGGTCCCCGGTTTTGGCAGCGTGGCTGCGCTATGCGGTCAAAAAGTAGCGATCGTGATTAGGAAAACTCGTGATTATAACAGGTCGCTGCGGGTTGTCTTGCAACTCGGGCGATTCTTCGGCCATTCGTGATTGTGGTTCCGTGATATATCTTCAAACCTCCGTCGCGCATGATTGGGTAAGGGATTATAAGACTCTGCCCCCTTTCTTTTCGGGAGGGCGGGAGGAAGTTTCTCCACCCGCGGGTTGAAATAAGGACGCGATTTGCACAGCTCGATTCTCGAACTCGGCGAACGGTTCCGGAAGCGCTCGCTATCTCCGGTTGAGCTGACGAAAGATTGTCTGGCTCGCATCGCGCGACTCAATCCCGCAATCCATGCCTTCATCACCGTCAGCTCCGATTCCGCTCTCGAGCAAGCCCGCCACGCCGAAGCGGAAATCGCAGGCGGGGATTGGCGCGGTCCACTGCATGGCATTCCGCTGGCCGTGAAAGATCTGATTGACACCGCCGGCATCCGCTCGACCGCAGCGAGCGCCGTGTTCAAAGACCGTATTCCTACCCAGGATGCCGAAGTCGTGCTGCGCCTGAAAAATGCCGGCGCCGTGCTGCTCGGCAAGCAGAATCTGCACGAGTTCGCTTACGGCGGCAGTTCGGTGGTCGGTTATTACGGCGCGGTTCACAATCCCTGGAATCTGGCGCACATTGCAGGGGGTTCCTCGGGAGGTTCGGCCGCCGCCGTCTCGGCCGGACTCGGCTATGGCGCCATTGGCACCGACACATCCGGCTCCATCCGCGAGCCGGCGGCGCTGTGCGGTGTGGTCGGCCTGAAGCCCACCTACGGACGGGTCAGCGCGCGCGGCGTAATTCCGCTGGCGCCGTCGCTCGATCATGTGGGGCCGATCGCGCGAACGGTCGAAGATGTCGCGGTGATTCTCGAAGCCATCGCGGGCTTTGACCCGGCGGCCTTGGACCAGAATGGCCCAGCCAGCCGAGATATACCGGCTGCAGACTACACTCGCGCGCTCCGGCGGGGGCCAGGGGCACTGCGTATCGGTGTTCCCAGGTCTTTCTTTTACGAGGATCTTGATCCAGAAGTGGCCGCCGCCACCGACAACGCCCTTCGGATGTTGGCGGCCATGGCAGCGGAGGTGCGCGAGATCGAGTTGCCGGTGCCCACCGATCGCAGTCTGCAAAGCGCCGAGGCCTACGCCTATCACGCGGAGTTTGTCGCCCGCACTCCCGAGCTCTATGAGCCCGAAACCCTCCGCCGTATCGAGTCGGGTCGGAACCTCAGTGCCAAAGATGTTCTCGAGCAGCGGAATCAGCTGCAGAATACCCGCCGCGAAATCGTCGGCGTCTTTGAAAACGTGGATGTGCTGGTGACTCCGACCACCCCGGTCGTCGCGCCGACCATCGCCGATCTCTTAGAGGACCCCGACCAGCTTCGGGCGCGCGAGCTCGTGCTGCTACGCAATACGCGCCCGTTCAATATCTGGGGCCTGCCGGCGATTTCGGTCCCCTGTGGCTTCACCGCTGCCGGCCTTCCCGTGGGCCTGCAAATCAGCGGTCCGCACTGGCAAGAGGCGCGCGTGCTGCAACTGGCTTACGCTTACGAGCAGGCTACCGATTGGCATCTCAGGCAGCCCCCGAACCCGCAGCGTCCCGACTAATTCACCGACCGCACGTCCTCCGGCAACAGCAACACGAAGTTGCATTCCCCCGAAGCCTTCGAGCATCCGAGAATCCCGCGCCGCAGAATCTTGGTCGGGGTGTCGTCAGGAAAGGTCAGGCCGTACTTGGCAGAGCGCAGCGCCTCGCTGAAGACTTTCAGTTTGTCGTCTCCGCTGACAAATTTCACTCCTTCGACGCTCGTCCCCGAACCGCCACCCGCCAGCAAGATGAAAAACTCGGCGCTCCCGGTCTCTTCGGCCACCTTGCCGAGTTTGATGGTGCGTTCGACTTGCGCTTGGTCGCGGTACTTATCGGTCGCGGCCATAACCTTGCTGTCTGCACCCACGAGCGCCGCCAAATGGGAACGCGTTTCCGGAGGCGGCCGCAAACCGGACAGGGCCATGGCATAGGCGCGAATGGCATCGTCTTTCCGGCCCAGCTTTTCGTAAATCTGTCCCAGGTGATCGCCGATTTCTCCATGTTGGTCGAGCAACCAGGCCACGTGGACATACTTTTCGGCTTTGTCAAAATCGCCCCGGCTGAAGTACACCCAGCCGAGCGTGTCCCAGTCGGCGTCGAGCGAAAGCACCAGTCCCAGGTCTCTGAGGCTCAGCTGGTCGAGCGTACTGTTCCGGAGCGCGGCGGCCACCGCCGTGACCGCGGATTCGGCATACTGCTGGGCCCGGTCGAGGTGTGCCTTCTTGAGCGCCAGCTGATAGGCGATATTGTTCCAGACCTCGGGGGTGGCCGAGAGATCGATGGCCCGGTCAAAAGCCGCCAGAGCCTTGTCATCCTGCCCCAGGTTCAAATAGGCGTCGCCCAGGTTGATCTCAAGAAACGCGTTGTCTGGCTTGAGCGAGACCGCCTTCTCGAGCTCGGGAGCGGCTTTATCGTACTGGTGCTCCTCGGAATACATGGAACCCAGCGCCGCGTGCGCATAGTCGCTCAAAGGATTAATTTCGATTGCCTTGCCGTAGGCCGTGGCGGCGTCGTCATACTTGCGGGCGGTCGCATAGGCCCACCCCAGACTGTTGTACGCGGTTTCGTCGTACGGATTCGCGTCCGCTTGCTTTTGAAATGCCGTAATCGCCTGGTCGGTCTGGCGCAGGCCCATGTAGGCCCGGCCCAGGTTGACCCAGGCCGTCTTGTGCTTGGGGTCGGCTTCGACCACCCGCTTCAGCAAATCAATCGCCACCTGGAAGTCCCCGCGTTCGAGGGCCGCATTGGCGGCATCGTTCAGATCGTCGCCCTTTAGATCAGCCGCCGCGGTGGGCGTTCCCGCAGCCGTGGTATCGACCCAGAGGTGCTGCGCCGTGTCCGCGAGGACGGCCCGGCGGAAGGCGAGATAGTCGCTCGCGCGGGAGGCTGGCAGTTCACGCACTTCGGTCACCAGGCTGCGCTCCGCGGTGAATATCGTGCCTTCGACGGTGTAGCTGGCATCGTAGTGCGCATAGTCACGCTTCATCGAAAAAGGCAGGGGAGCTCGCTCGGTATATTTCGCCGGAAACTCCAGCCTGACGCGGTCGCGGTATTCTCCCGGAGCTCCCAGCTGAATGGGCTCGGCCTCCGGTCCCGTATCGTCCTCGTCCGCCTCCGCCAGGTTCATCTGGGACAGGGGAACCGTCAGTTGAGACTTTCCCTTGGTCCAGTCCAAGAAATTCGTGGCCGTAATGTCGTACTCAAAGCGGAAGGGCTCTTTCGTATTGGCGGGGTCGCCGGCTTTCAGGTTGCTCACCTCGCCATCGAGGCCAGCCATCGCACTGGTCTCTTTCACCAGTTGTTCCCACTTGGCATTCGGGACCCGTCGGAACAGAACGCGGATGAACAATTCCGTGTCGCCGCGCGCTTCGATTTTCACGTGCGCCTCGAGCTTGCCGAACTGGTTGACCTTGCCCTCGAGTTCCTGCACCTGGCGGTCCGGCATGGGCGGGTTCGCAGGCGTCTCTTCGAGGTGCGGCACCCCCTCCGCGGGGATGACCAGGGCCTGTTTCTTGCGGATGCTATAGGACAGCAGGCGGAAGGGCGCGACCTCGGTGGTCGTGTCCATCCACACTTCTTCGTTCCCGAGCGGCACCAGGCTGATCACATGGTCGAACTGGGAGGGCGACGGAATGTCCGGATCGAGCTTGCGGCCGGAGTTGATGAGAACCGAGGAAGCGTGGAAGCCTTCGGCCTCGAGCAGGGACGCCAGCAGCGTGTGCTTGTCTTTGCAATCCCCATACTGATTGTGCAGCACGTCCTCGGCGGCGTGCGGCTGATAGCGCCCCACGCCGAACGACAGACTGATGTAGCGGAAGTTTGTCGCCACATAGTCATAGAGCGCCTCGATCTTATCCAGGTCCGTGGTCCGGCCGGCGGTCAGTTCGGCCGCTTTGGCTCGGATCACGGCGGTCGGGGCGCGGCGGCTCTTTTCGAGTCCGGCATACCAGCGCCCAACTTCCTCCCAACTGGCGAAGGTCGTCATCTGAACTTCCGGAGCCTCGGCTTCGTTCGACTTTTTCTTTTTCTTGCCATCCTTCTTGTTGTCGTCTTCGTCCTCGCGTTCCAGATGAGAGCTGGTCCAGCGATAGATGCGCCGCCCATTCTCTTCCGTGCTCTTTGGATCCGTCCCCGGCTTGGTCTTGAGCTTCACCGTCCGATCACTGGCGATGTTGAGCTCCAACTGCTCGTCCAAGATGATGTCGTGCTTATCGAACTCGTGCTCCATCCAGAATTGGCCGGGAGCGAGCGGGGTGTGAATCACCGTGACGACGTCATACTCGAGGACTTCTCCCGGCCGCAGTCCCGGCACGGTGATGTGTTTCTGCCGGTAGTCGGTATACACCGGAGCGTCGCGCTCGACCGGCGCGCTGAGATCCTGCACCGCGTCGGGGGTGGCGGTGACCACTTGGCCGTCGGCCTTCAACACCCGCACGTAGGGAATCTCCACCCGCTCGTTGGCCGAGCTGTAACCCATGACCAACTGCCCCCACTGCTCGACCCCAGCCTCGCTTTGCACCTTCACCCGGGCGATTACTTCCTTTCTCCCGGTACCGTCATTTTCAAAGCGGTAGCTGGTGCGGAGCAGTTCGACCACATAAGCCTCCTGGGAATAGTCGACGCCTTGGGCAAGNNGGGGCGCAAGCGAAACCTCGGTCTCGACCGGTTACCAATGGAGTTAGGTGGCTGGCGGCAGGGCCCAGCTCGAATGGGCTACTCTCCCGTCCAGGCCTTTTCCATGAAGTTGGTTTCATCCGCCTTCATTTTCTTCAGGCTGTCGGTCGGCAGATATGCCATATGACCGGACTCGTAAGCTGCGATCGAGATGTTCTGGCGGTATTTCGCGCCCAAATCGAGGTGATCGATGGTGTAATTCGCCGCGTAGTAGGGAGTAGCCAGGTCGTAGTAGCCCTCCATGACCAGCACTTTCAGGTAGGGATTTTTCACCAGCGCCTGCCGGAGCGCCGTCGCCGTATTCGGGAAGCCTTCGATGCCCGATCCCCAATCCCACTTCTCCTCGACCTGTTCTTCGAGCACACCATAGCGGGCATCGGATTTATATTCGAGCTCGGTTCGCACATAGTTGTTGAAAACTGAGGTGTAAGGCGGAACGATGGCCGACTCCGTCGGATCATACTCCGGAGTGTCGAGCACGCCATCCGGGTCCGGCCCGGTAAAGCGGCCATCGAGCCGCCCCACGCGCACCTTCTGATCGAGCAAAAGGTAGTGGGTAAACTTCGAAACATCGATGCGCAGATTGGCGTCATCGATGACTTGCGGACTCAGTCCGGTGTAGCGCGCCATTTGCTCGATCACCTTCTGGCGCTCCTCCGGAGCCAGGCCGTCTCCTTTGGCCAGGGCTTCGGCGTACTCGCGGGACGCCCAACTCTCCGCCTGCTGCCGCGCTTTCCCGAGGTCCTGGCTGAGATCGGGAGGCAGTTTGTGGTGATAGCCCGCAATCATGGTGAAAGACGGGATCAGCAGGATGTAGGGCAGGTCGTTGCTCTTGTTGTCGACCAGAGTTTGAAAGCTCAGGGCGGTCGAGAGCAGGGTAATGCCATTGAAGGCAATTCCGTGGTCCGCCAGGTAGCCGGCGACGCCCGCGGCGCGCGTGGTCCCATAGCTTTCGCCAAACAGGAATAGCGGCGAACTCCAGCGCTCGCTGCGGGTGAGATACAGACGGATGAATTCGCCGAAGGCTTCGATATCGCCCTTCACGCTCCAGAATTTCTTCAGCAGTTCGGCGTTCGCAGCACGGCTGAATCCGGTCCCGATGGCATCGGCAAACACCAGATCGCTTTTGTCGAGCAGCGTGTAAGGGTTGTCGGAGAAATGGTAGGGCGCCGGCGGCATGAAGCCGTCCGCTTGGAGCATCACCCGTTTCGGCCCCAGGGCTCCCATATGCAGCCACACCGAAGCGGCGCCCGGGCCGCCATTGAAGGCGAAGGTCAAGGGACGCTTGCTCGGGTCTTGCCCGTCCAGGGTGTAGGCGACGAAAAACATTTCTGCTTCGATTNNGAAGGCACTTCGGCGACGTCGAAGTGATCTTCTTTGCCCTCAGGACCGTCTTTCGTGGCATCGGGTTTGCGCTCCGGGGCGGGCGCGGCCGGCTCCGAAGGCTTGGCAGCCGGTTCCTGGCTATTCGCTGCTGCCTGGGTCGCGGCCGGCTGCTGGTTCTTTTGCGTTTTCCCCTTGGGCTGGTCGTTCGCGGAACCCGCCTGCTGCGCGCTCGCGCCCGTCGAAAGCACTCCTACGAGTGCCAGTGTCATCCCCCAAGAACGCGTCATTCTGAATCCTCCACGAGTATCGGGTCCACACCGGGGAAAAACCGGCAGGGCCCGCATTATATCCTCTCGATCCCCCACCATGGATCCCAAGCAGGAAGGTCACGCTGCGGTCCAACCAGGGCCAGCGCAGGGTTCCCCTGGGCCATCCGTTCATCAGCAATCCACTCATCAGCAATCCGTTCATCAGCAATCCACTTACTAGCAATCCACTTACTAGCAATCCATTAAGATGGGTCCGTGCCCATCGAGCGTTCTCAAAAAAATCAGGTGGCGATCCTCGACGCCCCTCCTCTGGCCCGCATTCCGTGGTTGGTGCATGGCTTCAGCACTCGGCGCGGCGGGTCGTCGCGCGTCTACGCCGGGCGGGCGTTGAATCTCGGATTCACCCAACACGATTCGCGTTCCGCCGTCGAGCGCAATCGGGCGGCGTTTCTCGGCGAGCTGGGCGTCGCACAGGGGAAAAAATCCTGGCCGCTCATCACCCTTCGCCAAATTCACTCCGATCTGATTCGCCGGGTGAACGCCGTGCCGGAGCATCCGCTGGTGGGCGATGGCCTCATTACCGATACCCCCGGGCTCCTGCTGGCCATCCAGACTGCCGATTGCCTTCCCGTGATCGTGGTCGACCTGAAGCACCGCGCGGCCGGCGTCTTCCACGCCGGCTGGCGCGGAACGGTCGAGCGCATCGTCGAAAAAGGTGTGGGAGAGATGCGGCTCCAGTTCGGCACTCGGGCGCGCGACTGCACGGCGGCGATTGGCCCGGGAGTTCACAGCTGTTGCTACGAAGTCGGTCCCGAAGTACGCGAGCAGTTTGCATCGCAGTTTGCTTATGCCGAGGCGTTGTTCCACGAAGTCCAGGAATCGGACCCGGTTCGGGAGAAGTATCCGCTGCTTTTTCTCACCGCCCGCGCTCCCGGCCACAGCGAACTCCCCAAGAAGATTTTCCTGGATCTGGTCGAGGCCAATCGGCGCCAGCTCCTCGCGCTCGGAGTCCGGGCAAGAAATATTGCGCAATCGCCGCTTTGTACTTCCTGCCGAACCGATCTGTTGTTCTCCTACCGCGCCGAGAAGGGAGTGACTGGAAGACTGATGGCGGTCGCTGGAATCAGGAGCTAGCAAGTGGGCTGGCCGCAGCACTAGGAAAAAACCGCACCCACGGAGATCCATCCGCCCGGTCGAGCTTCGAGCGCCGCGACCAACTCAAGGAAACAGAAAATTATTTTGCGGGTGTATTTTCCCGGAGGGCGGCCCTTCCGCCGGTTCGAAGCTGGCCGCGCCGCAGCTTTTCAGCCGCAAGCAATCGGCTTTACTGCACGGCGGGCGGGGCGGCCGGGGTCGCGGCCGGCGCCGACGCCGGCACTCCGGTGTTGACCAAGTCCTTCAGTTCCTTGCTCGGTTTGAAGAAGGGAATCTTTTTGGCAGGAACCTCCACTCGTTCGCCGGTCTTAGGATTGCGGCCAACGCGCGGCTTGCGTTGTCGGGTGCGGAAACTGCCAAATCCGCGGATCTCAATCTTGTCGCCCACCCGCAGCGAGCGCACGACGCTGTCAAAAATAGTCTCTACAATCACTTCACTATCTTTACGCGTCAGCTCCGCCAGCCGGGAAACTTCGTCGATCAGGTCGGCTTTTGTCATACGTAGGTTCGCTCCGTCGTCAATCGTCAGTCACAGCTGTGGTCTTTATTGTCGGGCCGGACCCCCGGGCCACTCGGTGGGCTTAGATAACCTTCTCAAATTTCAGGGGTTGTGCGCAAGGGGCTTCTCTGTAGGGGGGGGCTGACGCCCGCCTATTTCCACAGGTAATAGAACCCCATATGCTGTTCCAGCAGTTTTTCCCGGCTGGGCAGCCATTCGGAAACGTCCCCGAATAGTAGATCGAGCACCGTCTTGCGGTCCTTTTCCGGATGCACCAGAACCGGCTCCCCGCTGATATTAACCGCCTTGGCGGTATCGTCCACGGCGTCCTGAAAGTCGCCTAACTGGTCGACCAGCTTCATGGAGAACGCCTGCTGGCCGGTCCACACCCGGCCGTTGGCGATCGAACGAATGTCCTCGACCTTGGCATGCCGCCCCTCGGCGACCGCCTGCACAAACTGCCCATACATGTCGTCGATCAGGGACTGCATGTAGGCGCGTTCGGCCGGCGTCATGTCCCGCGTGGGGTCGCCCGTGTCCTTGAATTCGCCGACCGTAAGAGTTTCCTGTTTCAGTTTGGCCCAGCGCATCAGGTCGCCGTAGTTGACCCATTCGGCGATCACCCCGATCGATCCCACAACGCTCCCGTTGTCGGCATAGATCTTATTGGTGGCGGAGGAAATGTAGTACGCGCCGCTCGCGCCCACCGTGCCAATCGAGGCTACGATGCGCTTCTTCTTCTCATCCCGGATGCGCTTGACCTCGCGGTAAATCTCTTCCGAAGCCGCCACGCCCCCGCCCGGCGAGTTCACCCGCAGGATGATTGCCTTGATCGAGTCGTCATCCCCGAATTTCTTGAGCTCGGGCACGACCGTGGTGGGATCAATAATGATCCCTTCGAGATCCACCACGCCGATCTTTTCTCCGAAACTGCCGCGCAGGGAATTCCCGCTTCCCGCATTCAGCGACACGTAGACCAGCGCAAATACCGCCAGCACAAAGAGGAAGAAGGCTCCTCCCCCAATCAGAATCCAAAGCCAGGCGCGGGAACGCTTTTCGTCAGCCATAGTAAGGGCATAGTTTAGCACCGGAGGAGCGGAAGTTCAGGGTTTCGAATCGCATCCGCCTGGTCTGCGCACGAGGCCGGGTTCCGTCGGCCAGAAAAAGCGGCGGAGATCGGGCTTCCCCGCTCCGCCGCCTGGGCCACAGTCACCGCAGTTTGGCCCCCTGTCTTCTTCCGTCTTAACCGCTTTACGTCTTACCGCTTTAGGTCCTCCGCTGACGCCTTATGGCTTTCGGTCTTACGGCTGATTTTCGGCAGTCAGTTCGGCCGCCACCGGCGTCAGCGTTCCGAACAGGCCATCGTTTTCGTCGTTGAGTCCGGCCGTGAAATACAGGGTGGTGGAGGGGCCAGCGCCCGAGCCGTTGCCGAAGCTGAGTGCCCACAGACCGTCAAGGGTCAAGACCGAGTTATCAGGGTTTCTGACAAATCCCTGGAACTTTCCGGTCAGCGGATTGATGGCAGCAATCCAGCCGCTGCGGAAGTTTCCTATCAACAGCGTGTGGCTGAATACACCGAACTCGCCCGGCGTCAGAACCACCCCCCAGGGGGCGTTGAACCACTCGCCATGTTCCAAACGGGTCAGCAGCCTGCCGGACGGGCTGAAGACATCCACAAAGCCCAGGCCCGCGCCGCCCACGGGGTCATGTTTCGCCGCGTCCTGCTTGGCGTAGGTCACAAACAAGTTCTTGCCAATGGCTTGCACGTTGAAGGGCGCAAAATCATGCGGGATCTGGTCATCGTCAAAGCGTTCTTCAGAAAGGTTCACCCGGTTAAAATTCGTGTCGTAGACTTCCACTCTGCCCGAACGGAAATTAGCCACATAGAGGTAGGGATTACCCTTGAACTCGCTGATCGTAGCGCCTTTGTAGACCGCTCCATGGGCTGCGTCGGGAACTTGCGAATGGTCCCGCACGATCACCGCACTCGCCCGGTTGACGCCCGGGTTCCAGCCCGAGATGGTGCCGTCCTCAGTCACGAAGATGAAGGCGGCTGAGGTGGCGGCATTGCCCGGAACCAGAAGAAAATCCGTGGCGTTTCCGTTGAATACCACGCCGGTTGGAGTTCCGGGCGCGGGTTGGCTGGGAGCGTTCGGTACCACCACTATTCCATTGGGGTTGATCGGAATCAGCACTCCGGCGCCCGTGAACAGCACCGAGCTGCCATCGTCATTGTCTGAAACCCACCACGGACTGGAGGAGCTGCGCGCCAGTCCCCAAGGATTTTTCAGATGTACGTCGGTGGGTTGCGTGGGTGCGGGCACAACCGTCGTGAGATCCGAGACCAGGTTGACCTGGTTGTAGTGTTGCGCAAAAGCAAACGTGGAGAACAAGAGAGAAACGATCAAGGTCCGCCCGATCGACCTCGGGAGAGAAGAAGTGTTCATGGAATGCATCTCCTTAGAGTTGGCGTAAGACGCCAGTCTAGGAACTTAGCGGTTCAGGGATCAGGGCTTGTCATTCTATTGTCAGGATTTTGTCACATCTGTGTCCGGAGGCGACGCCCGGGAGGCCGCGCCCGGGGAGGGTTCCGGACGATTCTCGGACCGAGGAAGCGAGAGCGCGGCCCGAAAAAAGCCCAGGTTGAGGGGGCGGAGCTAGCCCTTCGTTCGCGGGTGAGGAGCGATGATCCTTAAGGCTCCCGCCGCCACGCCCACTTCGATCGGTGTCCGGCAGAGGTATTCCCCATCTGCATAGACCTCGAGCGGGCCTTCGGTTTTCAGTTCCAGGCTTTCGGTCTGGAAGTATTCGACCTCAGCGAAGTTCAGGTGATTCCCGAAGTAGACGGTCGGGAACAGGCAGAAGAGCTTGCCCTTGTCGATCTCGTGTATCACGCAAACGTCCAGCTTGCCATCATCGAGGCGCGCTCGGGGCGCGATCTTCATGCCGCCGCCATAGGCTGGGGCGTTGGCAAAGGCGGCCAGGAAAATGGGAACGCCCCGGCCGGGGACGGCTGGCGCGGACTTCGGGCCCGGCAGCGTGATCTGGGCAAGGACCGGGGTGTAGTTGAGGAGTGCCGGAAGCAGGCAGAGCGCATAGCCGCCATTCCCCCGCAGCCAGCGCGGCAGTCGATTGGCCCGCCGCGCCACTTCGCTATCCAGGCCAATGCCCGCGACGGTCGAGAAGTAGTGTCGGTGGGGCGCGGGTGCCGCACCCCCATCGCGACCCGCGAGGGGTGTGATGACCCCCAGGTCGATCGCCCGGACATTGCTCCCATCGGCCAAGAATCTGCGCCAGGCCGCCAGTGCATCGCGGACCTTCCCGAGTCCCAGGGCGCGCGCAAAATCATTCCCGCTGCCGCAGGGCACAACCAGCACGGGCAGTCGCAGCCGCACCAAATCCGCCAGATAGCGGTGCGCGGTGCCATCTCCGCCGAAGATCAGAACGGCGTCCGCGGCGTCCGTGTTGACGGGCACGCCGCTGAGCCAGGTGGCAGTTGAATGCTCTTGGAAGGCCCGGAGATGTTGGGGCGAGGCTCCCGGACCGAGGATAGCGGCAGCACGCATTGTCGCCGCACGAAGATTAGCAGACACGGATTGGCGCCGAAAAGTGCGGCCACCGCTTCAGGGTCGGATGGTGACCTTCTTCATCTTGCGCCCGAGCTGAATGGTCACCGGCTGATCGATGGCCGGGCCGGGCGCGAGCGGAATCAAGTTCCCTACCAGCAGTTCTCCGTTCACCCGCACCGCCCTCTCCTTGATTTTCCTGGTCGCTTCGGCTGCGGAGGCGGCCATGCCGGCTTGCACGAGCAGCCGATCCGCGCGAACCCCGTTGTCTTCCTTCGCGGCCACTTCGGTCAAACGCACGGAAACTTCCTCCACCTCTCCCGGAGTCTCGCCTTTCTGAAACTGCTTGGCCCAATCCTCTTCCGCCTGGGTCGCGGCATCGGCGGAATGAAAGTCGGTCACGATCCTCCGCGCCAGGTCCTTTTTCGCCGCCATCGGATGCGACTCGCGCTTCATGGTTTCGATATCGGTCATCTGCACATCGCTCAGCAGTTCGTAGTAGCGCCACATCATTTCGTCGGAAATCGACATGAGCTTGCCGTACATTTCAAGCGGCGACTCCTGGATGCCGATGGCGTTGCCCAGCGATTTCGACATTTTTTGCACGCCGTCGAGACCCTCGAGAATCGGCACGGTCAGCACCACCTGCGACTCCTGGCCGTAGCTGCGTTGCATTTCGCGGCCCACCAGCAAATTGAATTTTTGATCGGTGCCGCCCAGCTCGACATCGGCCTGGAGCGCAACCGAGTCGTATCCCTGGGCGAGCGGGTACAACAGCTCGTGCATGGCGATGGGTTTTTCTTCCTGGAAACGCTTGTGGAAGTCCTCCCGCTCGAGCATCTGCGAGACCGTGAACTTGGCGGTCAGGCGAATCCACTCCGCCGGCTTCAGCTTGTCGAACCATTCACTGTTGAAGCGAGTCTCGGTGATCGAGCGGCTGAGAATCTTATAGACCTGCGCCATGTAGGTTTTGGCATTGCGCATGATGTCGTCTGAGCTCAGCGGCGGGCGGGTGGCGGAACGGCCCGTCGGGTCACCGATCATGGCCGTGAAGTCGCCGATCAGGAAGGTGACGGTGTGGCCGAGATCCTGAAAATGCTTCAGCTTGCGCAGCAGGACCGTGTGGCCTAAATGCAGGTCGGGCGCGGTTGGGTCGAAGCCGGCTTTGACCCGCAGAGGTTTGCCCGAGGCACGGGACTTTTCGAGCTTGGCGCGCAGTTCGCTCTCGCGAATGATTTCGGAAGAGCCTTTTTGGATGTAGGTGAGTTGTTCGTCAACCGGAGCGAAGTTAGGCATTTCTCATGCATTATTGCAGATTCAAGCTCGGCTCGCGTCCTCGAAGCAGCGAAACCCGCTCCCCGGCAGTGCGCCGTGTCCCTGGCGCCAGACCGGGTTCTTCAGGAACCTGTCTTGATCAGCTTTCTGCCGACGATTCTCGGCTGCTGCTCGAGAACGATCTGGATCGCTTCCGAATACGCGACGTGCTCTTGCTGCAGAATTCTCGCAGCCAAGCTGTGCTCGTCATCGGAATCGAGCACGGGGACGGTCTTTTGCACGATGATGGGGCCGTGGTCGAGTTCTTCGTCCACCAGGTGCACGGTGCAGCCGGACACCTTGACCCCATACGCGAAAGCCTGCTCTTGAGCTTCTAAGCCGGGGAAGGCAGGCAAGAGCGAAGGATGGATGTTCAGAATGCGCTGCGGGAATTGGCGCACGAACCAGGGCGAGAGCAGGCGCATATATCCAGCCAGGCAGATCAGGCTGACCTTATGCTGTTCGAGCACGCCCAGCAATTCGCGCTCATGCAGTTCGCGCGTCTTGCCCTTCGAAGGGATGACCACAGCGGTCAGTCCTAAACGCCGGGCGGTGTCGATGCCCGGGGCATCGGGCCGGTTGGAGATGACGACGGCGATGCGAGCATTCGCGATGCGTCCCTCCGCGACATTGCGGGCGATGACCTCGAAGT
>PKYX01000225.1 GCA_003132825.1 Acidobacteriaceae bacterium | reverse complement strand
ATGCAAAGATCTCAGCGACGCTCGAAGCCTCTTCGAGCCGGGGCGCGCTCGCCACTGATGCGCTGTTGATGGCTATGCTGCGGGCTGCCGGCCAGGTCAGTGATTTGATTTTTTCGCCGGGACGTCCGCCGCAGGTGGGAGTACACGGCCAATTGATCCCGATACAAGCTCCGGGAATGCGGTTGCTCAGCTCCGACGATACCCGGCACGTCGCTTCCGATCTGATCGGCAACAATCAGCAGGCGATTGTCATGCTCAGGGAACAGGGGTCTTGCGACGTCTCGTATGGGCTGCCGGGGATGGCGCGATTCCGGGTCAACATATTTATTCAGCGCGGCAGCTGCGCAGTCGTGATGCGGGTCATTCCCACCGAAGTGCCGAACTTCGCCAGCCTGGGCCTGCCGGCGCACCTCGGGGAAGCGGCGAATATTCGCCACGGGATTGTTTTGGTGACCGGTCCGCGCGGATCCGGGAAGTCATCGACCCTGGCCGCGCTGCTGGACCTGATCAACCAGCGGCAAACCTGCCACATCATCACCATCGAGGATCCGATNNCTGCGGGCTGCGCTGCGGCAGGCTCCGCAAGTCATCCTGGTAGGCGAGATCCGGGACCGGGAAACGTCGGAAATGCTTCTGGAAGCGGCGGAGACCGGGCATTTGGTGCTTTCGAGTCTCAACACGGTCGATGCCGCTAAGACGGTGGAACGCCTGGTGAGCGCTTTCGCCTTCGGCGAGCAGTCGGCGGTTCGCGGCCGTGTTGCCAAGACCCTGCGCTATGTTGTCTCTCAGAGGCTCATCCCGCGCAGCGACGGGAGCGGCCGAGTGGCGGTGGTAGAAATCCTGAAGTCGAGTCCGCGGGTTCACGATTGCCTCGAACACGCCGACGGCTCCCGCCAGACCCTGCTCCAAATCATGAAGGAAAGCGGTGCCGAAGGCATGCAGCATTTTGACGGGGAAATCGAGAAACTGGTCCGAGCCGGGGTGGTGGATGAGGACACTGCCCTGAACTATGCAACCGACCCACTGAGCTTACAACTGGCTCTGGGCAAGGCCTAGAGAAGAACGGTCCGGTTCGCTCGATACTTCCCCAGTAGTACAATCAGCGCCCATTGGCTGGTCTCGAACCGCGCTGACTCCGTCGAAACTCTGGCCGGCAGGAGACTCGAACGATGAAACGGGCGCGCGCTTTTTTGTGGTCGACGGTGGTCCTGTTGATCTGCGGAGGACTAGTGGCATGCGCAGGGGCGGGAGCAAACCTGGCGGCCAACACGCCGACTGTGCCGAGGCCGCCCACGACTCCGCCCACCACAGCAACTTCGCCGTCTCCCCCAAGCCGATCAACTCCGACGCCGTGGTCTCTGCCGCTCGTCACATCCTGGCAGTGGCAGCTTTCCGCTCCTCCAACCGCCAGTCAGCTCCTGAGTGTGCACATGTACGACGTGGATGGGTTCGGCGCTCCCGCTTCGCTGGTCACGGCGATGCATGCGCAGAATACTCAGGCCGTGTGCTACATCGACGCCGGCACGTCGGAGAACTGGCGGCCCGACGCCGGGTCATTTCCGGCCGCGGTGCTGGGCGCGAACAACGGGTGGCCCGGCGAGCGGTGGCTGGACATCCGCCAGCTTTCGATCCTCGGCCCCATCATGACGGCGCGCTTCCAAATGTGCAAAGACAAGGGTTTTGACGCCGTGGAACCGGACAACGTCGACGGTTACTCGAATAACACCGGCTTTCCTCTCGCCGCGCAGGACCAGTTGACCTATAACCAGTGGATTGCGCAAACCGTGCACTCCCTCGGTCTCAGTGTGGCGCTCAAAAATGATGTCGACCAGGTGGGAGACCTGCTTTCTTCCTTCGACTTCGTCATTGACGAGCAGTGCTTCGAGTTCAGCGAGTGCGACCAATTGCTCCCCTTCATAAACGCCAACAAGGCGGTCTTCGAAGTGGAGTACAACCTCGATCCCCGCCAGTTCTGTCCTCAGGCCAAGGCCATGAATTTCAATTCCCTGAAGAAAGACTTGGCTCTGGACGCAACCCGCACCGCCTGCCGTTAAACGGACGAGCTCAAAGCAACCCGACGATGCGATCGAGCCTGGCGTTCCCGTGGCACCGACAGTGTGGCCTTTCGCCGCGCAGCGCTACTCCTCAAGTCTTCCCCCTAATTCTCACCCTGGGGTTTGAGTTTGCCGCTATCATCTCCTGCATGGCCGCAGACCCTCGGGAGCCGGTAATTCCCAGCTTTGAAGAAGCCCGCCACTTGGTCGAGGAACACGCGGAACGGTTGCGGCCGCGCAGCAAGGAACTGGTGGACCTGCTCGACAGCGGCGGCCGCATCCTAGCCGAGAATGTGGCTGCGGACCGCAACTTCCCCCCCTTCCGCCGGGCCGCGCGCGACGGGTATGCGGTGCGCGGAGCCGACCTGGCCCAACTGCCCGCGAGCCTTGCCGTCGTCGGCGAAATCAAGGCTGGGGCCGCTCCAGAAAGCATCCCCGGGTTGCAGCCCGGACAGGCGGCAGCCATCATGACCGGGGCTCCCGCCCCGACGGGGGCGGACTCCGTGGTGATGATCGAGTACACGTCCCGTCAGGGGGATCGGGTTGAAATCACCAAGGGGCTCGACGCCGGGGACAACGTCGTTGCCGTCGGTTCCGAAGCCAAGCGCGGGGATCGTTTGCTCACCCCGGGAATGCGTTTGGACTACGCTGCCATTTCCGTGGCGGCTTCGGTCGGCAGAGTGCACCTGTTGGTCTACGCCAAACCTCAGGTGGCGGTGCTCGCCACCGGCGACGAAATCGTCGACATCGACCTGCATCCCGGGCCCAGCCAGATTCGCAATTCCAACACCTACTCGCTGGCGGCGCAGATTCAGGCCGCCGGCGGAAAGCCGATCCTCCTTCCCATTGCGCCCGACGAACCGAAACGGCTGCGAGAGCTGATTTCGGACGGACTGGATGCAGACCTCCTTCTCCTCTCTGGCGGGGTTTCGATGGGTAAGTACGATCTGGCGGAGCAAGTCCTCGGGGAATTCCAGGCGGAGTTTTTCTTTACCGGAGCGCAGATTCAGCCCGGCAAGCCGGTGGTGTTCGGACGCATCGCCGGGGGCCCAGACCGCGGCGCCCGCGAGCCGCTCCGAGACAATCCGAGCGCTGCGCCATTCAAGTACTTCTTCGGATTGCCGGGAAATCCGGTTTCGACCATGGTGACCTTTGAACTCTTCGTCCGGCCCCTGCTCGAAGCCTTGGCCGGCCGGCCCCCGAGCAAGCTGGTTTTCCTGCACGCCAAGTTGAAGTCCGAAATCAAGACCAAGACCGGTCTCCGACGCTTCTTGCCCGCGATTCTTTCTGGAGAGTTCGAAGGTGCCGAGGTCGACCTGGCCCACTGGCACGGATCGGGAGATATTGCGGCGATGGCTCTAGCCAATTGCTATATCGTGATTCCACCCGACCGCGAGCGCATTCCCGGAGGCGAATGGGTGGCGGTAGTGTTGCGTTAATTCGCCGGGCGCGATGGCCGGTCCCGGATCTTCAGTTCCAGTTCGCCTCCCAGTCTGCTCTCCGACCATCACAGTTCGCCGTGTAAGATAGAAAGTTCGCGATGGCTAACAAGCTTTCCCACTACGACCGCGCCGGACGGGCCAAAATGGTGGATGTCTCCGCCAAACTCCCGTCGAAGCGCGCCGCCGAGGCCAGCGCCTTCGTTGCCTTGAGGCCCGCCGTTCTCAAGGCGTTGCCAAACAATCCCAAAGGCGATCCGCTCGAAGTCGCCCGCATCGCAGGAATCATGGCCGCCAAGCGCACCTCCGAGTTGATCCCTATGTGCCACGCCCTGCCTCTCTCCCACGTTGATGTCGAGATGCGCCTATGCGAGAATGGCGTCGCCATCACCACCAAAGTCGCCACCACCGCCCAAACCGGAGTCGAGATGGAAGCTGTGGTAGCTGCCGGCATTTCCGCCCTGACTTTATATGACATGTTGAAGGGGCTGGATAAGGGGATTGAGATTCGGGAGATTGTGTTGGAACGCA